>JACCVK010000133.1 GCA_013698195.1 Actinomycetota bacterium
GTCCGAGTGCGTCGAGGCGCATCGTCCCCCACGACAGTCCAAGGATCGCGAGCACGATCGCGAGTGCTGCGGCGCGACGCGCGCCGTCCCACGCGAGCGTCCCAACGAAGGCCGAAACGGCGAGACACGTGACCACGAAGCTCGCCGGCGATGTTTCGAACACGACCGCGCCCGTCCAGTTCGCCGCGGCCAGTCCGGCACAGGCAGAGCTCGCCAGGAGCGCCGGCCAATGCAGCTCGACGGCTCGCCTCACGGGGTCACGAGATCGCGCAGCTGCTCGATCCGCGCCGGACCGATCCCCGGCACGGCGTCCAGATCGTCGATCGATCGAACGAAGCCCTGCTCGGTCCGGTAGTCGAGGATCTTCTGCGCGGTTACAGGTCCCACCCCGGGAAGCTCGTCGAGCTGCTCGGCCGTCGCGGTCGAAAGGCTTAGCTTCGGCTGAAATGCGGCCTCACCGGCAGGCGAGGACGTTGCGCCGGTCGATCCCGCCAGCGAGCCCGCAGGAGCGGCCGGAAGCCGTGCGGGAACGAGGACCTGCGCGCCGTCGACGAGCGGAGCCGCCAGGTTGAGCCCGCCAAGATGCGCACGACGCGAGCCGCCGCCCGCTCGCGCGACCGCGTCTGCGACCCGTGCTCCCTCCTGCAAGCGGTAGAGGCCGGGGCGACGCACCGCCCCCACGACGTGCACCACGACCCGTTGCGGAGCTGCGGCCGCAACAGGCTCGAGCGGAGCGACTACCTCGGGTTCCTGTGCTGTGCCCGCTCCCGCAAGCCTGTTGCCGACGAGCACGAGCAGCGCGAGCAGGCCGCAGACGATGACGAGAGCGGTCGAGCGCGAGACCGAGATCGCCGGCATGCGGCCATGGTCATGAGAAATGCCTCACGTGTGGGAAACGGCTTCGTGACAAGTGTGCGACGTTCCCGAGCTCGGCCCGGGTTGGAACGGCAGGCTCGGCCGGAGCGGCAGGCTCCTACGAGGTCACGAGATTGACGAGCCTGCCGGGCACGACGACCGTCCGCTCAGCCTCGCGTCCGTCGAGAAATGAACGCACTCGCTCCGACGCGCGAGCGAGAGCAACGAGCTCTTCCTCTGGCGTGTCAGGCGAGACGTGCAGCCGGTCGCGGACACGCCCGTTCACCTGTACCACGATCTCGACCGTGTCGCGCACGAGCAACGCGGGATCCGCTTCTGGCCAGGCCTGCTCCCAGAGGCGCTCGCGACCGAGCTTCTCCCAGAGCTCCTCGGCAACGTGCGGCGCGTATGGCTGGATCAGCGAGACGGCGGTCTCGGCGGCGAAGCGGGCGTCAGGGCCCGTCGGATCCTTCGACAGCTCGTTCACGAGCTCCATGACCGCCGCGATCGCCGTGTTGAACGCGAACCGGCGACCGATGTCGTCGGCGACCTTCGCGATCGTCGCGTGGGCTTTTCGCGCAAGCGCACCGTCCGTCGTGGGCGCGTCCGGCTCTCCCGGCGACGCGCCCGCAGCCACCTCGTTGACGACGCGCCAGAGCCGCCGCACGAATCGCGCCATTCCTTCCGCGGCATCCTCGGTCCACTCCATGTCCTGGTCGGCAGGCCCGAGGAAGAGGATGCACAGCCGAACCGCGTCCGCGCCGTAGCGATCGACGAACTCGTTTGGCCCGACCGCCGCGCCCGAGCGCTTGGAGATCTTCGTCTTGCCGACGGTCACCCAACCGTTCGAGAAGAAGCTCGCGAACGGCTCCCGGAAGCCGACCAGGGCGAGGTCGTTCAGCACCTTGACCCAGAAGCGGGCGTAGATCATGTGCATCGTGGCGTGGTCGACGCCGCCGATGTAGAGGTCGACCGGGTTCCAGTAGTCGACGAGGGCGCGATCGAACGGAGCCTCGTCGTTCCGGGAGTCGCAGTAGCGCAGGAAGTACCACGAGGAGTCGACGAAGGTGTCCATCGTCTCCACCTCGCGCTGCCCGGGGCCGCCGCACGCCGGACAGGGAACGTCGACCCAGTCCTCGGCCTGCGCCAGCGGGGGCTGGCCCTTGGGCTTGTAGTCCTCGACATCGGGGAGCAAGACCGGGAGCTCGCTCTCCGGCACCGGGACGACCCCACACGTGCCGCAGTAGACGACCGGAATCGGGCAGCCCCAGTAACGCTGGCGCGAGAAGCCCCAGTCACGCAGGCGGAAGTTCACGGCGAAGCCACCGCGGCCTTGCTGTTCCAGCCGCTCCACGATCCGGCGGCCGCCTTCCGGCGCCGGGAGCCCGTCGAGATCCCCGGAGCTCACGAGGACTTCGCCTTCGGTGTGCTCGACGTACGGCTCGTTCTCATTGACCTCGCCGTCCACCGGGCGGACGACCTGCCGAACGGGCAAGTCGAAGGCACGCGCAAAGGCGAAGTCGCGCTCGTCGTGCGCCGGCACGGCCATGATTGCGCCCGTCCCGTAGTCGGTGAGGACGTAGTCGGCCACGAACACAGGAATCCGCTCGCCGTTGACCGGGTTGATCGCATGCAGGCCGGTGGTGACGCCGGTTTTCTCCTCGGCGGCGGCGCGCTCCTCGGTGCGCTTTGCGGCCGTACGCCGCACGTACTCGCGAATCTCGTCCGCGTGTTCGGAGATCTCGGCCAGGCGCGCGACCAGCTCGTGCTCGGGCGCGAGTACGAAGAACGTCGCGCCGTAGAGCGTGTCGGGTCGCGTCGTAAACACGGGCACGTCCTCACCCGTCTCCTCGATCTGGAAGACGATCTCCGCGCCGTCGGAGCGCCCGATCCAGTTTCGTTGCCTGGCCTTGATCGACTCGGGCCAATCGAGCGTCTCGAGGTCGTCGAGTAGCGCCTGCGCGTAGTCGGTGATCCGGAAGAACCACTGTTCCATCACCCGCGACTCGACCTGCGCACCGCAGCGCTCGCAGCTCCCGTCGGAGAGCACTTGCTCGTTCGCGAGCACGGTCTGGTCGTTCGGGCACCACTTGACGGCCGCACCCTTCCGGTACGCGAGGCCGCGCTCGAGGAAGCGCAGGAACTGCCACTGCTGCCAGCGGTAGTACTCCGGCTCGTGGGTCGAAAGCTCCCGAGCCCAGTCGATCCACCAGCCAATGCGGCGCATCGAGCGCCGGATCCCGACGATGTTGCGCTCCGTGAGCTCCCGCGGATGGCCGCCTTCGCTGATGGCAGCATTCTCTGCCGGCAGGCCGAAGGCGTCGAACCCCATCGGATGCAGGACCCGCATGCCGTTCCGTCGCCGGAAGTGCGTGACGACGTCGCCGATCGTGTACACGAGCATGTGCCCCATGTGCAGGTCACCCGACGGGTACGGGAGCTGCTCGAGCA
>JACCVK010000321.1 GCA_013698195.1 Actinomycetota bacterium
GCGCCTCCTAGACTCGACCGCCGCGCTCGCAGCGGCCTCGACGCCGGAAGAGGTGACGAGGGCGATCCTGGACGAGGGAATGCGAAGCCTCGGCGCGACGAGCGGAGTCGTCGTGGCGCTGAACCCAGAGGGCGACAAGCTCGGGATCGTGGACAGCCACGGGTACCCGCGCGAGGCACTCGAAACATGGGCCACGTTCCCACTCGACGCAGACCTCCCGCTCGCGCTCGCCGCCCGCGACGAGATCGTCGTGTCGGTCGAGACCCCGGAGGAGCTCACAGCCAGGTATCCCGGCCTCCCGTCCGGCACGGGGTCGTTGCTCGCGCTGCCACTGAGCGCAGTCGACTCGGTTCTCGGGGCCGTCGGCTTCTCGTTCGCAACCCCTCGGACGTTCTCGGAAGCCGAGCTGGACTTCGCCGAGGCGCTCGTGCGGCAGTCGGGCCAGGCGCTCGAGCGTGCTCTGTTGCTCGCAGCCGAGCACGCGGCAAGGACACGCGCCGAGGAGCTCGTGGAGCTTGCGAATGCGTTGAGCGACGCCGTGACTCCATCCGACGTCGTTCGCGCAGCCCGCGACCAGCTTCTCGGGCGGTTGGGAGCGACGGCGGTAGGTGTCTACGTGCCCGGTGGAAACGGCGTCGGCTTGGAGCTCGTCGATGCAGACGAGAGCGAGTTCGGGTCAGACGCAGCGCACAGACGGCTCTCGCTCGACTCCGCCTCGCCGGTGACCACGAGCGTCCGCGAGCGTCGCGCCGTCTGGATCGATACGGACGACAAGTGGGCGTCATCCGCCAACAGCGAGTCCTGGCTTGCGACCCGCGGCGTCCAAGGCCTGGGCGCGGTGCCGCTGGTGGTGGACCGCCGTCTCGTCGGAGCGCTCGTAGTGGGATACGAGCGCGGGGGTGAGATCGGGGAAGACGACCGTGAGATCGTCGAGTCCGTTGGCACTCGCGCGGCACAAGCACTCGAGCGTGCATCGCTCATGGAGCGCGAGCAGGAGGCGAGGGTTAGCGCGGAGACTGCGTCGCGCAGAACGCGGCGGCTCCAGTCGATCACGCAGGATCTCGCCGCCGCGCCCGGCTCGCAGGAGGTGGCTGAGATCGTCGTCCGCGAGGCGGCCGCCGCCGTTTCGGCGGATGCAGTTGTCCTCTTCGCCCTCGAGCACCCCGACGGGCCGGACGTACTCGCCGCAGTGGGCACCGAGGAGAGCACACTGACCTCCGAGCTGACCCAGGCGGTTGCAGAGTCGGCACTCACTGGCTCGCTCGTCGTTGCCGACGACCGGCCGGCCGCGGATCTGGCAGCTAGCACGCTCGCGACTGCTGCCGAGAGATCCGGTCTCCAGGCAGCCGTCTGCGTACCGGTCGGAGTCGGCCCACGGATCCTCGGAGCGCTCCTTGTCGGGCACCGATCTCGGGTTCGGCTCACGGTCGATGACACGGCGCTCCTTCAGACCATCGCCCGCATCGGCGCGCAAGCCCTGGAGCGGAGCAGGCTGTACGACGACGAACAGCGCCTCCGCAGACGCACGGAGCGCATCCAGGTCATGACACAGGCGCTGTCGGGAGCCCTGACCCAGCGCGACGTCGCCGAGGTAGCCATAGACGCGCTGATGCTGGGCACCGGTGCCGACGGAGCCGCTGTCTCGATCGTGCTCGAGGACCGGCAGGTGCAGCGCAAGCTCGCCTCGCGTGGGTACGACCCCGAAGCGCAGCAGACCTGGGTCGAGATCCCGCTCGCCGAGCCGACGCCGGGAAACCGCGCTCTTACGACGGGACGCATGGTCTTCTACGGGACGTTCGCCGCGCTGGCCGCCGACTTTCCGGAGGCGGCGACCCGCATGCGCGTTACCGCTCATGAGTCCTTCCTCTTCATCCCCCTCGCCTCTGCTGGTCGTACCAGAGGGCTTGCGATCATTTCATTCACCGAGACTGTGTTGCTCACCGGCGAGGACCGGACGTTCGTCGGGTTGCTCGCGAGCCAGGTCGCGCAGGCACTCGACCGCGCCCGTAGCTTCGAGTCCGAGCGGACGATCGCGGAAACCCTGCAGCGAAGCGTCCTACCCGCGTCGCTCCCGGCCGTCGCGAACGTGCAGCTCGCAGCGCGCTACCTCCCCGGAACGCAGGAGGTGGACGTTGGTGGCGACTGGTTCGACGCGATCCTCCTTCCCAGCGGCAGGGTTGGGCTCGCGGTCGGCGACGTCGTGGGAAAGGGCGTCCAGTCGGCGGCAACAATGGCGCAGCTCCGAAATGCGCTGCGGGCGTTCGCGCTCGACCAGATGAAGCCGTCGTCGACGATCTCCCGGCTCAACCGCCTCACCGAGGCGATCTCGGAGTCCGCATTCGCGACGGTCGTGTACGCCGTCATCGATCCCGTCGCCGGCATCTGCCGGTACACGTCCGCCGGACATCCACCACCGCTCCTCCTTCGGCCCGACGGCCGTGCCGAGTATCTCGAGGGCGGCCGCGGACTGCCGCTCGGCGCGAGCACGAACGCCCGCTACCGCCAGGAGACCGTCGAGCTCCCGGTCGGCTCGATCGTGATTTTCTACACGGACGGGCTCGTCGAGCGAAGAACGGAGTCGATCGACGAGGGACTCGAACGCTTGCGCCGAGCCGCAGAAACGGCCCCTGGGAACCCCGAGCGGCTGGTCGACCACGTGCTCGAGGCGCTAGTGGGAGATGCGGGACGCAGGGATGACATCGCCCTCCTGGCGGTTCGATTGTTGGCGGTCACACCAGGCCCGCTCGAACTCGACCTGCCGAGCGGACCGCGCTCACTCGACCTCGTACGCGACGCGCTGCGAACCTGGCTGGATAGCGCCCCGGTAACGATGAGCGAGTCACATGACATCGTGCTCGCGACCTGGGAAGCGTGTGCCAACGCCGTCGAGCATCCGGACGGAACCGAAAGCGACACATTCGCCGTACGCGCCGAGCTCGAAGACTCCAGCGTGCTCGTCACAGTCACGGACCGAGGACGTTGGCACGAGGAGACGGCGCGGCCCGACCGGGGGCTCGGAATTCAGCTCATCCGCGCGGTCATGTCCTCCGTGGAGATCGATACCGGGGAATCCGGGACGCGCGTTCGTTTAGAGAAAGCACTCGCGAATCGCGGCGCCCCGGCCCCGTAGAGCGTCTTCAGAAGAGCCAGACCAGCAGGATGATGATGATGATGAGAGCGAGTAGACCACCGCCGATGTACATCTCGTACCTCCTTCGGCTCTAGCTTCGTCCGCCAGCTGACAAGCGCCAGAGTGATTCCACGCAGCAAACGGATCCAAACGCGGCAAAGCGTGGTTTGGCTCTCCGGGGAAGCTCCTAAGTCGGCCAAGCAGCGTTTTGGTGGCGATCGGTGAGGGTACGACGCAAGGGTGGACGCCGTCCAGGAGCAGGGGGTCGGCGACGCCGTCTAGGATGCGACGCTTCCGGTCGGGGCGTGCAGTCGCTGCTATCGCGGCGTCGCGCTTGATTGCGCCGGGCCTAAGCTCTCGAGCGCACGGATGACCACAACCATGGATCGCAACGTCGACGCGCTTCTCATTGCGTATCACCGCACCGGCGACCAGGCTGCTCGCGAGCAGGCGCTCGTTGAGTTGATGCCGCTTGTGCGAGCGCTCGCCGCGCGTTACTCGGGACGGGGCGAGCCGCTCGAGGATCTCGTGCAGGTCGGATCCGTCGGGCTGATCAAGGCCGTCGACCGCTTCGACGTGGACCGGGGCGTGGAGTTCTCGAGCTATGCGGTGCCCACGATCGTCGGCGAGATACGTCGTCACTTCCGAGACAAAGCCTGGGCCATGCACGTTCCGCGACGCCTGAAGGAGCTGAGCGTTCGCCTCTCCCGCGTTCTCGACGACCTCACGACCGAGCTCGGCCGCTCACCCACCGTCCCCGAGCTTGCGAAAGCGGTGGGCGTCGAGGAGGAAGAAGTCATCGACGCGCTCGACTCGTCCCACGCCTATTCGACGCGCTCGCTGCATGCGCCGTTTGACGCCGACGGCGACGAGAGCCTTGCGGATCGACTCGGGGTCGACGAGCGCGGCTACGTGGACGTGGAGGACAACTCCCTCGTGGACGCGGGGCTCGATGCGCTCGACGAGCGCGCGCGGCGCATCGTCGAGCTGCGCTTCTTCCACGAGATGACCCAGTCACAGATCGCAGCCGAGCTCGGGATCTCGCAGATGCACGTGTCACGCCTGCTTCGCCGCGCGCTCGCCGGCATGCGAGGAACAATCGAGGATCTCATGGAGGATCCAACGTGAGCCACACAGACTCGGTCGTGACCTTGACCTTCCCGGCCAAGCCGGACTACCTCGTACTCTCGCGGCTCGCGTTGTCCGGAATCGCGCGGTCCGTCCCGCTCGACCCCGACGTGCTCGCGGATCTGAAGCTCGCGATTACCGAGGCGTGCGGCAACGCAGTGCGACATGCGTATGAGAACGGGGACGGGCCGGTTACCATCGCATTCGGCCTCGAGGAGGGGCGGCTCGAGATCGTCGTGGAGGATCGCGGCTCCGGCCTCGATGCGCCACCCGACACGAAGTGGGAGATGCCGCCCGAACCGGAGGGCGGTATGGGCTTGGCCATCATCAGTACCGTGGTGGACGAGCTCGAGGTCACCCGAGGAACGGGCGGGCGGGGCACGCTCGTCCGCATGACGAAGCACCTCACGCGCTCAGAGCCTTCAGACGGTTAGTCGGGCTCTCGGAGCTCGCGCAGCGCCACGGCGCGCGACTCGGCGACCGGCAGGGCTCGGTCGAGGCTCGTGATCTCGAAGATCCGTCGCGCCCGGCCCTCCGGAAGCACGACTCGCGCCGATCTCGCGCTTGCAGCGTCGTCTTTGAACGCTCGTATGAGCTCTCCGAGCGCAGTCGAGTCGAGGAACGTGATCCTGCTCAGGTCGGCGACGAAGGGACGGGCCTGGTCCGCGCGTGCTTCGTCAAGGCGCTCACGGAGCTCCGGGGCCGAGTACGCGTCGACCTCGCCCTCGGCGATGA
>JACCVK010000364.1 GCA_013698195.1 Actinomycetota bacterium
GCGACGCGGTTCGGGCACACCCGCACCCCCGCTCGATCGAGAATCGGCCGCCACTCGACGAGCTCGGCCGCCGCCGGCCCGAGGTACCACGAGCGGCCCTCCGCCAGTTCCGGCTCGAGCTCGAGCAAGTACTGCGAGAGGGGGCGCTCGAGCCCCGCGAGAGCGGTTTCCGTGCGATCCGCCGCGCGCCGGAGTGCCGCCTGGCGCTTGCCGGCAGTTGCGGGAACCGCCTCTCCCCTCCCCCAGCGCTCGAGCAGCCTGCAGAACGCGAGCGCAGCCACCTGACACGCGCGGAGCTGGCTCACGAGGCGGGCTGCGGTGAGCTCGCTCGCCGCGTTTCGCTCGATGACCGCGTCCCAGCCCACGGTCAAACCTCGATCACCACCGGCAACACCATCGGCCGCCGGCGCGTTCGCTCGTACACGATCTGACCTACGGAGTCGTGGAGGTGCTCTTGCAAGAGCTTTACCTCGATCGACTTCTGTGCCACGAGCTCGCGCACGACGCGACCGGCCTCCGCACGAACCTCCTCGAGCAGCTCATCCGACTCCGCGAACCCACGAGCGATGAGCTCCGGCGGGGCAATCTCGCCTCCGTCCGACTGCGCGAGCGTCGTCACGACGATGAGCACGCCGTCATCCGCCAGGCGCCGCCGGTCACGCAGCGCGACATCTTGGATATCGCCGACCCGCAATCCGTCCACGAACGTGATGCCCGACTCGACCTGGTCGACGATGCGCACCCCTCCGCGGGCCAGCTCGACGACCGAGCCGTTCTCCGCGAGCACGATCCTGTCCTCGGGCACGCCGCCCTCTCGCGCGAGCCTCGCGTGCGCCGCGAGCATCCGGTACTCCCCGTGGACGGGCATGACGTAGCGCGGTCGCAGGAGCGAGAGCATCGTCCGTAGCTCTTCCTGGTACGCATGACCAGACACGTGGACGGGCGCGATCTCCTCATGGAGCACCTCGGCCCCGAGTCGCGCGAGCTGGTTGATGGAGTCGTGGACACGCAACTCGTTTCCGGGAACGGGCTTCGCCGAGATGATGACTGTGTCGCCCGGCTCGACGAAGAGCGTCTTGTGGTCGTTGTAGGCAATACGCGTGAGCGCGGACATCGGCTCGCCCTGGCTCCCGGTGCAGAGCGCGAGAATCCGGTCCGGCGGGAGATCCGCCGCCTCGCCCGGCGACACGATCGCGTCCTCGGGGAGCTGCACGTATCCGAGGTTGCGCGCGATGTTGAGGTTCTTGCGCATCGAACGGCCAACGACGACGACCTTGCGCCCGCACTCGATCGCAACATCCGCGGCCTGTTGCATACGGTGGATGTTCGAAGCGAACGACGCCACGAGAATGCGACCCGTCCGGACCGGAAACAACGCGCGAAACGTCTCTCCCACGAGTCGCTCGGAGCCCGTCGTACCGCGGCGCTCCGCGTTCGTCGAGTCCCCAAGGAAGAGGTCGACCCCGCGGTTGCCGATCTCCGCAAGCTTGCCAACGTCGGTCCTCAGCCCGTCGACCGGAGTGTGGTCGAGCTTCCAGTCGCCCGTGTGCACGACGCGTCCCGCCGCGGTCTCGATGACAAGGGCGACGGAATCCGGAATCGAGTGGGCCACGCGAACCAGCTCGAGCCGGAACGGACCGAGCTCTAGCGGGTCGTCCCCTGGCGCGGCTTCGATGAACTCGGCCGCCTGGCCGAGACCGTGCTCGTCGAGCTTCGACTTGACGAGCGCGAGCGTCAGCCGCGTCGCCACGACGGCGCCCACGTCGATCTCGCGCATGAGATACGGGAGCCCGCCCACGTGGTCTTCATGGCCGTGGGTCAGGACCACCGCACGCACCCGCTTACCGTGGAGGTAGGCCACATCTGGGAGCAGGAGATCGACGCCGAGATGCTCGTCGCGCGGGAACGCGAGGCCTGCGTCGACAACGATGAGCTCCCCGGCGATTTCGTACACCGTCATGTTCTTGCCGACCTCGCCGAGCCCGCCGAGCGGGATGATGCGGAGCGCATCGCTCATCGTCTGAGTCTACGGCCCTTGCGGAACGGAGCGGCTACGCAGCGACGGGAGCGAGCAGCTCGAGACGCTCGAGGCACTCGCGAACGGCTGCTTGCTCGTCCTCGTCGGCTTCGACGAGCGGGAGGCGGACGCCGCCGACCTGGTGTCCGAGGAGATTCAACGCGCACTTGATCGCGATCGGATTCACGACCACTCGCAGGAGCTCGATCGACGGCGCCAGCTCGCGGTCGAGCGCGCGCGCCGCCTCGACCTCCCCCGCGCGATAGAGCGTGACCATCTCCTTGACTTGCGGCCCGACGAGGTGCGTGTGCACGCAAACTCCACCGAGCCCGCCGAGCTCGACGAAGGGCAGCACGAGGTCGTCGTCGCCCGCGTAGAGATCGAGGCCGAGCTCGACGATACGGCGCGCCTGGTCGAGGTCCGGGTTCGCCTGCTTGACCATCTGCACAGTCGGGATCTCGGCGAGCTTCGCGATCGCCTCCGTCTCGAGATTCTGGACGACGCGGCCGGGGATGTTGTAGGCGATGATGGGCTTGTCGCTCGTTGCCGCGATCGCCTCGAAGTGCCGGACGATGCCGCGCACCGGAGGCTTGTTGTAGTAGGGCGTCACCACGAGAAACGCGTCGACGCCGATCTCGTGCGCGCGCTGCGTCAGGTGCACCGAGTGCTCCGTCGAGTAGGTCCCGGTGCCCGCGGCGACGCTTGCGCGGTCGCCCACCTCGTCCACGGCCGCCTCGTACAGGGCGAACCGCTCCTCGTCGGAGAGCGTCGGCGACTCCCCCGTCGTCGCGGTGACCACAAGACCGTCCGAGCCGGAAGCCACGAGATGTGAGGCGAGACGCCGAAACGCGTCCAGATCGACCGAGCCATCCGCCTTGAAGGGCGTGACGATCGCGGTCAGGATCTCGCCGAGCACCGACGAGATTCTACGAGACGAAGGAGACCGCACGTGTTCAGGGAGTCCAGGGAGTTCAGAGAATTCAGAGAGTTTCTGCTTCGTGGCAACCTGGTCGAGCTCGCCGTCGCCTTCGTGATCGGCCTCGCCTTCGCCGCCGTCGTTAGCTCGCTCGTCGACGACCTGCTCATGCCGGTGGTTGCCATGATCATCGGGAGGCCGGACTTCAGCGGGCTCACTTTCACGGTCAACGACGCCGTCTTCCGGTACGGATCGTTCATCACCGCCGTGATCCAGTTCGTCGCGGTGGCTGCCGCAGTCTTCTTCTTCGTCGTGAAGCCGGTCAACGCGATTCTGGCGCGCATGACCAAGCCGGCGAGGGAAGAGGTGACGGACGAAGAGCGGCGGCATCAGGAGCTTCTCGCCGCGCTCGAGCGCATCGGCTTGCGCTAAGCCTCGGCGAAGCCGGATGCTGTCTACGGCGGCTGCTCGAGCTCCAGCAAGTAGCCGTCCGGATCGCGCAAGAAGCATCGCTTGCCGCCCCACGGGGGCTCCTTCGGCGGAGTGAGGAAGTTGCCCCCGCGTCGCCGCACAAGGTCGAAGGACGCGTCGCAGTCGTCCACCCGCAGAACGACGATCACCGATCCGCGTGCGGGTTCCTCCTGCGGCACGAGCCAGGCGTCGGGCTTGTCCTCCGTCGGCTCGCTCTCGGTGAAGAGATAGAGGCGATGGCCGGCAAGCTCGACGGCTGCGATCCACGGCCACTCCTGGGTTACCTCGAATCCGAGGACGTCGCGGTAGAACGCAACCGAGCGATCGAGATCGCGAACGCAGAGCATGGT
>JACCVK010000026.1 GCA_013698195.1 Actinomycetota bacterium
GGCTGTAGCGCGGGCGCCGTGGGCTCCGCGTTCCACGTTCCGTCCGTTATCCAACGCTGGCCGCGTGCGCGCGTGACGCAGCTCGGCGACGGCCTCGCGTTCGTCTTCCCGGAGGCGGTCTCGGTCGAGCCCTGGGGCGCGCCGGCGCACTTCCCCTCGTTCTTCAACATCGGCACGACGCCGTTCACGATCGTCCAGTACATGAACGCGCTCACGAAGCGCTACCCCAAGCGCACGTTCGCGCGTTTCACCCACATCAGCGACAACGTGCAGAAGATGTTCCTGCGTGCGTACGGTGGCGACCGGTCGACCTTCGAGCCGCTCCTGCGCCTGCAGGAGACGCAGTTGAAGAAACGTCAGAACTACCGCTCGTACCTCGCCTGCGGCAACTACCACTGCGCGCTTCCGTCTCCGCGCTTCTACTCCACCCGCGTGGACGGGGTCGTGCTGAGCGACTGGGTGACGAAGCTCGCGACGGGGAAGAACGTGACCTGCCCCGACTGCTTCCGCTGAGTCGGGCTCCATCTAGACTGGCGCGGCGATGAGCCAGGTGCTGCCGGCGGAAGGAGGGCTGCGCCGCGTCATCGGCGACGGTCACGCGCTTCCCGACGGCGAGATCGACCTCACGCCCGAGCAGCACCTCGCGCTCTACCGCAATCTCGTCTTGCTGCGGACATACGACGAGCGCTCCGTCATCTACCACCGCCAGGGGCGCATCGGCACGTACGCGATCTTCTGGAACCACGAGGCGATGCAGGCGGGCTCCGTCTTCGCGCTCGAGGAGCGGGACTGGATCTTTCCGAGCTACCGCGAGTCCGCGATCGGGCTCCTTCGCGGATTGCCCGTCTCCACCGTGCTCTCGTGGTGGCGCGGTCATCCGGCCGGCTGGTGGAACCCAAAGGAATGGGGCGTTGCTTCAATCTGTGTCCCGATCGCGACCCACGTGCCGCACGCGGTCGGGTTCGCGTGGGGGTCGCAGCTCAAAGGCGAGGATCGGGTCGCGATCGCGTACTTCGGGGATGGCGCGACCTCCGAGGGCGCATTTCACGAAGGTGCGACCTTCGCCGGAGTCCTGAAAGCGCCCGTGATCTTCTTCTGCAACAACAACCAGTGGGCGATCTCGACTCCGCTCTCCGCGCAAACCGCCGCGCCGACCCTGGCGGACAAGGGGATCGGCTACGGGATGCCGGGTGTGCGCGTGGACGGCGGCGACGTGCTTGCGGTCCTCGATGCGACCCGCGAGGCGGTGACACGCGCAAGAGCGGGCGACGGCCCGACGCTCATCGAGGCCGTCACGTATCGCGCGGCGCCGCACGCGACCGCTGACGACCCGTCGATCTACATCGACGAGGAGCGTGTTCAGGAGGAGCGGGACAACGAATGCGTTGGTCGCTACGAGGCCTACCTTCGGCGGCTTGGTCTTCTCACGGACGCGCAGGCGGAGGACGTCAAGCAGGAGGCGCTCGACCTGATGCGCACGGGAATCGCGGAGGCCGAGGCCGAGCCGCTCGCCGACCCGGGGCTCGTGTTCGAGCACGCGCTAGCCGACCCGCCGGCCTCGTTCGCGGACGACCTTGCAGAGTTGCGGAGGGTCATCGGTGCCTGAGCGCTTGCTCGTGGAAGCGGTGAATGACGCGCTGCACGTCGAGATGGAGCGCGATCCGTCGGTTCTTGTCCTGGGGGAGGACGTCGGCCTGCTTGGGGGCGTCTTCCGCGCCACGGCGGGACTCCAAGAACGCTTCGGCCACGAGCGCTGCATCGACACGCCGCTGGCAGAGGCCGGAATCCTCGGCACCGCGATCGGCCTCTGCATGGCGGGCTGGCGGCCCGTGTGCGAGATGCAGTACGACGCCTTCAGTTACCCGGCGCTCGACCAGCTCATCAACCACGTCGGCCGCTATCGCTGGCGGACGCGCGGGAAGATGGCGTTCCCGCTGGTGATTCGTATGCCCTACGGCGGAGGCGTGCGGGCTCCCGAGTTGCACGACGACTCCCCGGAGACGTACTACGTGCACACGCCGGGTGTGAAGGTCGCGATTCCCTCGAATCCCGCCGATGCGAAGGGGCTGCTCGCTGCGGCAATTCGCGATCCCGACCCGGTCGTCGTCTTCGAGCCCAAGCTCCATTACCGAACGGCGAAGACCGAGGTGCCCGCAGGAGAGCACGTCGTGCCGCTCGGAGCGGCGCGGGTCGTTCGGGAGGGGACGGATGTCACACTCGTTGCCTACGGCGCGATGGTTCCTCTCGCCGGGAAGGCCGCGGATGCGCTCGCCGACGACGTCTCCGTCGAGGTGCTCGACTTGCGAACCCTGAAGCCGCTGGACGAGGGCTCGCTTCTGGGCTCGGTGCGGAAGACGGGACGAGCCGTTCTCGTTCAAGAGGCGCCGAGGACCTGCGGCTACATGGCCGAGGTCGCGGCGGTCCTCGCCGAGAAGGCGATCTACGACCTTCAGGGGCCGGTGCTGCGGGTCACGGGCTACGACGTGCCGTACCCGTACTGGCAGATCGAGGACGCGTACATGCCCTCGGTCGAGCGAGTCGTGGACGCGGTTCGCCGGCTGCTCTCCGCGTGACACTGCATGAGATCCCGCTCGAGCGGCGGACGTTGCACGGGCACTTCTCCACAGATCTGGAGCCGGTGCTGGCGATCGACTCGGGTGACACGATCGCGTTCTCGTGCCTCGACGCTGGTTGGCACGTCGAGCCGGGCACGAAGTTCGAGCCGCGCGACGAGGAGCTCGATTCAGGTCACCCGCTGATCGGCCCAATCGAGGTGCGGGGTGCAGCGCCCGGGCAGATCCTCGAGGTCGCAATCGGTCGCGTCGTTCCTGGTTCGTGGGGCTTTACCGCGGCCGGCGACTGGCTGACTCCGCTGAACGAGGTGCTCGGGCTCACGGAGAACGGCGCGCTATTGCACTGGGAGCTGGACGTTGGCCAAGGACTTGGTCGCGACGAACGCGGGCGGGAAGTCGACCTCGCGCCGTTCCTCGGCGTCATGGGCATGCCTCCGCCGGAGCCCGGCGTGCACTCGACCAGCCCACCTCGGGTCTTCGGCGGAAACATCGACTGCAAGGAGCTCGTCGCGGGGACGCGGTTGCACTTGCCGATCCCGGTGGCGGGCGCGCTCTTCTCGGCTGGCGACTGCCACGCGCGGCAGGGCGACGGCGAGGTATCGCAGCTTGCGATCGAGTGCCAGCTCGAGCGTGCCGAGTTGACACTGACGGCGCGCGACGCGCCGGCTCTCGCGACGCCCGTCGCCTGGACACCGGAGGGCTGGCTCACCTTCGGGTTCCACGAGGATCTCGACGAAGCCGCTGCGATCGCGGTCGACGCGATGCTCGACCTCATGGGGCGCGAGCACGGAGTCGAGCGGGCGGACGCGCTTGCCCTCGCGAGCGTCGTCGTCGACCTGCGCGTCACCCAGGTTGTGAACGGCGTCAAGGGCATCCACGCCGTGCTGCCGCACGACGCGATCCGCTTCACGACAATCCCCTGAGATGGCGCAGTCGTTCAAGCTGCCCGACCTCGGGGAAGGGTTGACCGAAGGCGAGGTCGCCCGCTGGCTCGTCGCCGAAGGGCAGGAGATCGCCGAGGACGATCCGCTGGTCGAGATCCAGACCGACAAAGCCACGGTCGAGATTCCGTCGCCGTACGCAGGAACCGTTCTCCAGATCCGCGTCGCCGAGGGGGAGATCGCGCCGGTTGGCGCGGTGCTCGTCGTCATCGGCCAAGCGGGGGAGCCGCTGCCGGGCGAGTCGCTGCCGAGCGCCCCGCCACAACCAGCAAGCAAGAGTC
>JACCVK010000033.1 GCA_013698195.1 Actinomycetota bacterium
GCTCTACACCCGCAACGCGGACGGCTGGACGAGAAAGCGCCTGGCGCCCTGAGTCAATGGCCCGGGTTACGGGGCGGCCAGGTTACGGGCCGGGGTTACGGGCCGGCGAGCGCGCCGTCGGTGTACACGCCCTCGGCGTTCCAGAGCATGAACCCTTTGGCGCCTGCTAGTCGCGCGGCCTGGATCTGTGCGCGAACCTCTTCGAGGCCATAGTCGACTTCGAAGCTCCAGTCCTGCACCCACGTGACGAGGAGAGCGTCACGTCCCCGCAGCGCTTTCTTGAACTGCCGCAGCGCCTCCGTCACCATCGCGCCCGGCATCGCGCCGGGATCTGCGACACCGAGCTCGCCCGGACCGAAGAGCGACGGATACGTCATCGCGTAGACGGCGTCGAGATGCGGGCTCATCTTGCGCGGGACCTGACCGATGCCAAGATCACGCGCCGCCGACAGCCCGAAGACGGCAGCCGAAACCCGCACTCCGAGTGGTTCGAGCCGGCGTGCTGCGTAGCGCAGAAATGCAGGTATGACCTCGACCTTCTTGAGCTTGCCGCGATTCCGATACACGGCCGAGGCGACGTCGCCGTCGGAGGGGAACCGAACGTAGTCGAAGAGAATCTCGTCGAAGCCGGCATTTGCCGCGGCAACGGCAAGATCGACGTTGTATTTCCAGACCCGGCGGTCGTAGGGGTTCGCCCAGCCGAGGCCCGCGCCGTCGCGCCAGACCGACCCGTCGGTTCGTCGCACCGCAAGATCGGGCCGTGCAGCCGAGAGAATGGGGTCTTCGAAGGCCACAATCCGCCCTACGAGGTAGACGCCGCGCTCGTGCGCGAGACGAGCAGCCTCACGCGGGACGTAGTACTCGCGCGCCGCCCCAATCTCTTGAGCCAGCGGAACGTTGGACGGCGTAAAGCCGACCTGTCCGTTCTCCTCCTTGATGTCGAGCTCGAGGGCGGTCAGCCCCTCCTGCTCGAGCGCCACATACTCCTCGAGCTTGCCCGGTAAGGACGCGAGGCCCAGCGTCACGTGCACGCCACGCAGCTCGAGCGGAAGCGGTCGGCGCGAAGAGGGGCGCGACGAGGCGCTAGCGTCCAACTTCTGCTGCTCGGATTTGCCACTCCCATCGCTCGATCCGCCGACGAGCTGGGCCCCGCCGGCGAAGGCGGCGACGCCGGCAAGCAGGACGCCGATGAGCACGCCGTGCCGCAGCCGCTTTCGGCGCCGAACAGCGGCCCGTCGTTCCCGAAACCGCTCGTTCGGGTCGATCGGTGGGAACAGCATCGACACCGCGGACGGACCTTACCGCAGTGCCACTATCTGCAACCGTCGACCGGCGGGCTGATCGCGCTCCCGGCCTCGTAGAATCGGCCGATGGTCCTTTCTGATCGGACGATCAAACGGCTGCTGGAGGAGGGCCGAATCGCTATTGAGCCGTTCGACTCGGAGCTAATTCAACCTTCGAGCGTCGATGTTCGCGTCGACCGGTACTTCCGCGTCTTCCGTAACTCTCGCTACCCCTTCATCGACGTCAAGACGCAGCAGGAGGATCTGACCGAGCTCGTCGAGGCAGGAGACGAAGCGTTCATCCTCCACCCGGGTGAGTTCGTGCTCGGGTCGACGCTCGAACGGATCACGCTTCCGGATGACGTCGTCGGCCGGCTCGACGGAAAGAGCTCGCTCGGGCGTTTGGGGCTGCTCATCCACTCGACTGCGGGCTTCATCGACCCCGGCTGGGACGGACACGTCACGCTGGAGCTCTCGAACGTGGCGAACCTCCCGATCACGATCTACCCCGGCATGAAGATCGGCCAGCTCTCGTTCGTCCAGCTCTCGGAGCCTGCCGAGCGGCCGTACGGCACCGAGGGAATCGGCTCGAAGTACCAGGGCCAGCGAGGGCCGACGCCGAGCCGCTACTGGCAGAACTTCACGGACGAGCGCTAGTCGCCGCCCGGGGCGCAGTTCTCGCCGCGACTCCGGTCTCCGAGTCGCTCGAGTAAAGCGGCGGCGGTTGCGATCTCGTCCTCGTCGAACCGTTCGGCGAAGAGGGCATCGACCTGCGGGACGTGCGTCGAAGCGGCCTCCTTCAGCTTCTCGAGCCCCGCGTCGGTGAGAACGGCATAGACCACGCGTCGATCGGCCCCGCACGGCGCGCGCTCGACGAAGCCGCAGCTCTCGAGCCCGTCCAGGAGGCGCGTGATGCCGGAGGCGGTCAGCACGACCTGATCCGCGAGATCCACGCGGCGGAGCTTGCGCTCTGGGGCGTGGGAGAGTCGCAACAGGACCTCGTAGTCGTTGATCGTCAGGCCGTGTTCCGCAGCAAGGAGGGCGTTCAGCCGCGAGGTAACCGAGGCGTGCGCCTTCAAGAGGGCGGCGAAGGCTCGTACTCCTCTCACTTGCTCGCTCAATACTTGACTCATCAGCTATCTTCCCGTAGAGTGCGTGCGTACTCAATATTAGCGAACGCAAAGGAGTCTCACAATGTCAATCGTTGCAGATGAGACGGTCACCCAGATTCCGGCAGGTGAATGGGAGATCGATCCGGTCTGGTCCGCCCTCGAGTTCGAGATCAGGAAGCTCGGTCTCGTCACGATCAAGGGTCGCATCCCTGGCTTCACTGGCAGCATCGTCGGAGGCGAGAGCCCCTCGCTCTCGGGAACGGTCGACGCGACAAGCATCACGACGTTCGACGAGACCCGTGACGGGCATCTCCAGGCACCCGACTTCTTCGACAGTCAGCGGTATCCAGAGCTCCGCTTCCAGTCGACATCGGTCGAGACCGACAGCAACGAGCTCGTCGCGCGGGGGGAGCTGACGATCAAGGGCATCACGAAGCCCGTCGAGCTCCGCGGCACGTTTGCGGGCTCGGATCAGGATCCCTTCGGCAACGAGCGGATCGGACTCGAGCTCGCCGGCACAGTCGACCGCAGCGACTTTGGGCTCGAGTGGAACGCCCCGCTCCCGGGCGGCGGGTTCCTCCTGCCGAACGAGGTCGTCCTCAGGGCCACCCTCGCGGCGGTAAGGAAGAGCTGAGCGTGCTGATCCTCGCCCTCTCCGGCAGCCTGCGCGGGCAGTCGTACAACTCGGCGCTCGCCCGCGCAGCGGTGGAGCTCGTGCCGGCCGGGGTCGACATCGAGCTGTTCGACGGGCTCGGCGATCTCCCGCTGTACGACGCCGACCTCGACGGAGAGGGCGACGAGGAGCACGGGGCTGTCCGACACCTGCGCGAGCGCATTGCAGCCGCGGACGCGCTCTTCGTGGTCACACCCGAGTACAACGGCTCGGTGTCCGGTGTCCTCAAGAACGCGATCGACTGGGCATCGCGTCCGCCGGGTGGTGGGGCCGTTCTCTGGGGCAAGACCGCGGCCATCGCCGGCGCAACCACGGGGCAATACGGCGCGATCTTGGCGCAGCAGGATCTGCGCCGAATCCTCGGGATTGCGGGAGCGCGCGTTGTTGAGGGCGATCTGCCCGTCGCGCGCGCGCAGAACGTGATCGACGAGACCGGGGAGCTTCGTGACCCGCTCGTCGCCGAGAGATTGCGGAGACACCTCGAGGCTCTCGTCCATGAAGCCGCAATACCAGTCGCAGCCTGAAAGACAGCCTAAAACGGATGAGGGGCCGCGCGCGCGACCCCTCGATCCTGTGTACCAGCGTTGAAGTAGTAGAGGCGCTTCCTGCGCTGCCCTCCGCGTACGGAAAGACGGGAGAGTTGCGCGGCGCGGTCGCGAGCCCCCTACGCTGGCTAGGCGGTTCCCGGTGGTCCCGGGGGCACGCCTCTACCCGCTGGTACCTCCGCTGCCCGAACTGTCGTCACTCAAATCGGACCACCTCCTTTCCGCGGTACGCGCAGCATACGCACTCTCTGCGGATGGAGGGCAGCCGAGCGGAAGATGAGCCGGCTACGCGGCGGGGACGTCGCCGACGACGGCGGTAACCTCGAGCCCGCGGTCGAGCGGGACGGTCACCGAGACCACCGTCGGGTCGCTCTGGCGCGCGCGAGAGTACGCCGCGAGCGTCTCGGCGTGTGACGTGACATTGTCCGCGACGACGAGAGCACCCGGCTCGAGCAGTCGGCGGATGAGGGCGAAGAGCTCCTCGTAGTCGTCCTTCTCGGCGTCGAGGAAGACGAGGTCGAACACGTCTTCCGTTGCCCGCAGCGTCTCGAACGCGTCGCCCTCGACGACCTCTGCCCACTCCTCGAGGCCGGCGTCGGACACATTCGTGCGCCACGCCTGGCACTTCACCGGGTCTTGCTCGAGAGACACGACACGACCACCGAGAATGCGCGCTCCTGCTGCGAGCCAGATGCTCGAGTAGCCGCGCGAGCCGCCGATCTCGAGCACCTCGACTCCGGCTTGAGACGCAGCGAGCGCGAAGAGAAAGCGCCCTGTCGTCGGCTCGACCTGTCGCGCCCGCTCGGCTGCCGGAAGTCCCGCCTCCGGTTCGCTCCGATCCTGCTCCTCGAGACGGGCCAGCACCGACAGCACGCGCTCGTCGAGCATCGGCTACTCCTCCACGTCGACGACGACCATGCCGTCCCGAACGGAGACGGGAAACGTCTTGACGGCCTCGAACGCGGGCAGCGACATCGGGATCCCGGTCTCCAGGTCGAAGCGGGAGCCGTGCCTCGGGCAGACGACGACACAGGCCTCCGGATCCCAGTCGCCCTCAGCGAGCGGGCCGTCGTCGTGAGAGCAGCGGTCTTCGATCGCGTGGAACGATCCTCCACAGTTGAAGACACCGATCGTCATCGTGCCTGCCGGTACGAGCCGCATCTTCCCCGGCCCCAGCTCGTCGAGCGGGCAGATCTCGATCTCGGCCACGATCGCCGCTACTCGAGGACGAGGTCGCGGACCGAGGTGCCCCACTCGGCCGGCAGGGGCGTGCCCTTGGACTTGTTGAGCGCGAGCTTGAGGACCCCCAGTCCCAGGATCGCGCACTTGAGGCGCACGGGTGTGAGCGGGATGCCGAGCTCGCCGAGCAGCTCCTCCTTCGGCATGGCGGCAATCTCGGACGCGGTGCGGCCCTTGACGAGATCGGTGAGCATCGACGTCGCCGCCTGGCTGATCGCGCACCCGCGGCCCTCGAACCCAACTGCCTCGACGACGTCGCCTTCGCCGAAGCGGACCGAGACGGTCACCTCGTCACCGCACAGCGGGTTCTGACCTTCGGCCGCCGCGTCCGCATCTGCGAGGAGCCCGTGGTTCCGCGGGCTCTTGTAGTGATCGAGGATGAGCTCCCGGTAGAGCTGGTCGAACTCGCCCACTACGCGAACGCCTTCTTCGCCTTGTGTAGGCCGTCGACCAATCGGTCGATCTCCTCAGGGATCGTGTACAGGTAGAAACTCGCGCGGTTCGTCGCGGTGACACCGAGCTTGCGCATGAGAGGCTGGCAGCAGTGGTGCCCCGCGCGGATGGCCACGCCCTCGAAGTCGAGCACCTGAGCGACGTCATGGGGATGCACGCCGTCGACGTTGAAGGAGACGATCCCGGCGCGCCGGTCGGCCGGCGGGCCGTACGAGGTGATCCAGGGCAGCTCCGCGAGCCGCTCGAGCGCGTACGCGGCGAGCTCGTGCTCGTACTGCTCGATCGCGTCGAATCCGATCGCAACGAGGTAGTCGACCGCCGCCCCGAACCCCACGGCCTCGGCCATCGGCGCCGTACCCGCCTCGAACTTGTGCGGGAGCTCGCCCCAGGTCGTCTCGTCGGCTCCGACCGAGCGGATCATGTGGCCGCCGGTCAAGAACGGCTCCATCTCCTCGAGCAGCTCCGCGCGTCCCCAGAGCGCACCCACCCCGCTCGGGCCGCACATCTTGTGCGCCGAGATCGCCGCGAAGTCGCAACCCATGGCCTGGACATCCACAATGCGGTGCGGAGCGGCCTGTGCAGCGTCCGCGACCATGATCGCGCCTTGGTCGTGTGCCCACGCCGCCAGACGCTCGACTGGGTTGACCGTTCCCAGCGAGTTCGACACCACGCCGGTGGCGACGACCTTCACGCTCCCCGCGCTCGAAATCTCGTCGAGGTCATCGAGCCGAAGCTCGCCTTGCTCACCGAGCGAGATCATGCGGAAGCCGGCGCCGGTGCGGTTCGCGATGTACTGCCACGGCACGAAGTTCGAGTGATGCTCGAGCTCGCTCACGACAACGAGATCGCCGGGGCCTAGACGGTTCAGGCCCCACGCGTACGCGACGAGGTTGATCCCCTCGGTTGCGTTGCGGACGAAGATGACCTCACGCGCCGACGGCGCGTTCAGGAGCGCACGAATCTTCTCCCGGGCAAGCTCGAGACCCTCGGTCGCCCGCTCGGCGAGCACGTACACGCCCCGATGGACGTTCGCGTACGACGTCTCGTAGAACGACGTCATCGCGTCGAGCATCTGCCGCGGCTTCTGCGAGCTCGCCGCGGAGTCGAGGAACGCGAGCGGCTTCCCGTAGAACTCCTGCTCGAAGATCGGGAAATCGGCGCGCAAGCGTTGCGCGTCGAGAGCCGGGGGAGTCGTTACCGCCACGCTCGCATCGTACCCCCGCCCTCGCGTCACGCCGCCTAGTGCTCCCCACCGTAAATA
>JACCVK010000036.1 GCA_013698195.1 Actinomycetota bacterium
AGCGGCTGGGGAAGATCACCGTTGGCCAGTCGTACGACGGCGAGCCGGTGACGGCCGAGCAGCTCCGCGCCGCAGGCTCGCTCACGGTCGTGCTCAAGGAGGCGATCAAGCCAAACCTCGTGCAGACGCTCGAAGGTCAGCCTGCCTTCGTCCACTGCGGTCCATTCGCGAACATCGCCCACGGAAACAACTCGCTCGTCGCGGACCGGGTTGCGCTGAAGCTCGGCGACTACGTCGTCACCGAGTCGGGCTTCGCCTCGGACATGGGCATGGAGAAGTTCTTCGACATCACCTGCCGCATCGGCGACCTTCGTCCCGATGCTGTGGTGCTCGTGGCGACGGTACGCGCACTGAAGCACCACGCGGGCTCGATCGACGGCGGAGCAGCCGAGATCGAAACTGGCGCCGCCAACCTCGCCCGGCACATCGCGAACGTGAACGGCTTCGGGCTGCAGGCGGTCGTCGCCGTGAACCGCTTCCCGACCGACACGGACGACGAGCTCGAGCTCGTGCGCAAGCTCGCGCTCGAGCACGGCGCTTACGCGGCCGAGGTGAATGAGGCATTCGGGCGCGGTGGCGAGGGCGCGACCGCGCTCGCCGAGGCCGTCATCGACGCGGCCGAGCAACCGTCCAAGTTCGAGTTCGCATATCCGAGCGATGCGCCGATCGAGGAGAAGATCAGGCTCATCGCGACGAAGGTCTACGGCGCGGACGGTGTGGATCTGCTCCCGGCAGCCCGACAAAAAGCGGCGGCGTTCCAGGATGCGGGGCTCGGGGAGCTGCCGATCTGCATGGCGAAGACGCACCTGTCGCTTTCGCACGACCCCGCGTTGAAGAACGCGCCGACCGGCTTCACGGTGCCGATCCGCGACCTGCGCCCTTACACAGGGGCGGGTTGGATCGTCGCGCTCTGCGGCGAGATGATGACGATGCCGGGCCTTGGCAAATCGCCGGCCGCCTTCGCGATCGACATCGACGAGTCGGGCGAGACTGTCGGGCTGTTCTAGCGGAAAGAGGCTACGAAGCCTTGCTCGCACTGCTGAGTGCGAGCGACTGCCAGTTCGTATGCGTGCCGATGCAAGAAGGGCAGACTCGTACCGGCGCGCTCGCGGGATACCCGTTCGCGTTCGAGTCGGCGGCTAGCTCGAGCCGGCCCCAGGCCGCGCCCGAGATGAGCCCGTCTGCCTGCTTCCTGCCGCAGATCACGCAGTGGAGATAGAGCGCCATCTGCGAAGCGTAGTTATCCCCAAGGGCCGATGAAAGGCCCGTCCAGGTCGGTGAGCAGGATGATCACGACGATCACGATGCAGACGACCGAGAGCCCGAGCATGAACGGCGCGATACGCCGGTCCTCCTTCTGGAGCGGCGGGAAGTCGATCTGCTTCTCTGCCATCGTTCCTCCCTCCTAAACCGTTGGGCTCGCGCCGGGTCGACTGAGCGCGCCGGATGACCTGAGCCGCTCTGCCTGTCGCCTCAGCTTTGCGTTCTCGAGCTGCACGAAGCCCCAGAACGAGATCACCATCGCCGCGATTCCGAGCACGGTGAGGATCCAGGTCCCTGTCGACCCTTCGCCTCCGAAGGTCCAGAACTCGGCGACGTCCTCGCTCCACTCGTCGTACGGAAAGGCGTCGAACATCGCCTAGCTCCTTTCCTCGCCGGCGCCCACTCGCGTGGTCGGCCGTCCGTTCGTCTGCCAGTAGGCGTCGAGGAGCACCGGCGCGGCATCCACCTCGCGACCGTCGGGCTCGATGACGACCTCCGGGACCCGCTCGAACTCGGGATAGAAGTCCTGTCCGAACTCCGCAAGGTCGAGGCCCTCGAGCTCCACCTCTGCGGGGACGCGCAGGAGGTTCATCTTCTTGAGCAGCCAGCTAGCGAAGTAGCCGGGCAGGAACGCGAGCGGCAGGAACGCGAGCATGCCCATGAGCTGTCCGCCGAAGGACGACTCGACGTTGTTGATTCCGGTCGGATAGCCGCCGGCGAAGATGCCGACCAAGAAGACACCGTAGAAGCCGCACACTCCGTGCACCGCCACCGCGCCAACCGCGTCGTCGATGCGGAGTTTCTTCTCGATGACGCCTCCTGCATAGACGGCGAGCATGCCGCCGGAGATCGCGAGCAGGTAGGCGAGGGACGGGTGGTAGACGTCCGCACCCGCAGAGACGGAGATGACGCCGGCGAGGCCGCCGGACAGCGTCCAGAAGGGATCGCCCTTGCTTGCGAACCACCCGCCCGTGAATCCACCGGCGAAGCCGATCGTGATGACGAAGGCGATCGCTCCGAGCGTCGTGGGCGACAGGTAGATGTTGAGCCAGCCTGGGAACACGGTCGACTGGATGACGAGGCAGGCGGCGTAGAAGCCGTAGAAGCCGGTGAAGATAAGCATCAGCCCCATCAGCGTGAGATGGGTGTTG
>JACCVK010000049.1 GCA_013698195.1 Actinomycetota bacterium
CGATATGGGATCGCAGTCGGTCGGTCGAATGTCGGCCGTGGGGACGGCGAGTAGATCGGAGCCGACGCGTCCGGTTTGAGGATGTCACTCATTGTGTTAGCCGCAGCTCCGAGCACTGCCGAAACCGCTCGCGACGCACCTACCGTATAAAGGCGTGAGGCGCATTGTCGGATGAACCGCTTTCTCCGGGGTGCCGTGGATTGTCCAGGTGCTCCTGACTATACGTATGCTCACGACGATACAAGAGAAGGCCATACGGTACAATGGTCTCTGTCTGAGCTTCACCTGTCTTTCGAAGCCGCGTTCGTAGAAAACCGTCGTCCGACCCGCGCGCAGGAACGGAGCTTCGAATGAGCACGACGTTGATCTCTGCACCGGCTCACAACCTGATCGGGGGTGAGTGGCGCAACAGCCGCGGCGGCGAGACATACGAGAAGCGCGACCCCTGGCATCCGTCTCGGGTGACAGGCGTCTACCAGGCCTCAACGGCGGAGGACGCGAAGACAGCGATAGATGCAGCAGATACGGCGCTCGCCGACTGGAGGGCGCTCCCCGCACCGACGCGCGCGTCGTTCTTCCTCAGGGCCGCGGACGCGATCGAGGTGCGCGTCGAGCGAATCGCGCAGGACATGACCGCCGAGATGGGCAAGCCGCTACGTGAGTCGCGACTCGAGGCGGCGCGTGCAGCAGTGATGCTGCGGTACTCGGCCGGCGAGGCGCACCGATCGGCAGGTGAAGTCTACGAGCCATCTGTCCCAAATCAGATGCTCTACACGCGACGTCGGCCAGTAGGCGTCGTAGGACTGATCACACCGTGGAACTTCCCAGCCGTGATCCCGGTCTGGAAGCTCGCGCCCGCGCTCATCTATGGAAACACCGCGGTGCTGAAGCTCAGTTATGAGGCGCCCCGCACTGGCCTGCATGTAGCCGAGTGCTTTGCCGAGGCGGGTCTTCCCGCCGGTGTCCTCAACGTCCTTACCGGCGCAGGCTCTACGGTCGGGGCAGAGCTCGTGCGAAATCCCCAGGTCCGCGCGATCTCATTCACGGGCTCGGTCGCGGTAGGCAACTCGGTGCGCGACAATGCCACGACGCGGAACTGCCGTGTGCAACTGGAGCTCGGCGGTCACAATCCCCTCGTCGTGATGGCGGACGCGGAGCTCGACCGTGCGGTCGAAGCTGCGTTCGCCGGCGCCTTCTGGTCGGCCGGTCAGAAGTGCACGGCCACCCGCCGGATCTTCGCCCATGAGGCGGTATACGACGCGTTCCGTGAGAAGCTTCTCGCGCGCATCGAGGCGGGGAAGGTCGGCGATCCCGCTGACCCGGTGACGGAGATCGGACCCGTGGTCAACGAGCGCGCGTTGGAGGAGGTCTTAGGGGCGATTGAGCGCGGCAAGAACGAGGGCGGCGTGGTCGCGACTGGTGGCGTACGCGCTTCGGACGAGGCGTATCTGGTCGCACCTACGGTCTTCGAGGACGTCGCCGACGATGCCTTCCTCTCCCGTGAGGAGGTGTTCGGACCCGTGACGTCGCTCTATCGCTTCTCGACGCTCGACGACGTGCTCGCGCGTGCCAACGCCGTAGATTTCGGCCTCTCGGCGGCGATGTTCACGCGCGATCTCCATACTGTTCATCGTTTCGCGAACGAGCTGCAGGCAGGCATCCTGCATGTCAACTCGCAAACCGCAGGCGCGGATGTTCATGTCCCATTCGGAGGCCTCAAGGGCTCAGCCTGGGGGCCGCACGAGCAGGGCCGCGCCGCGATCGAGTTTTACACCGAGACGGTCACCGTCTACCAAGACTCGCCACTCACCTCGCCCGATTAGACGTCCACGTCCACGAACTCCGGCGGCTTCGAGCTCGATACCTCGTGGCGATGCCCGCAATCGCTGCTCGCTCTCAGCAGTCGCAATGCTGATAGCTGCGGACGCCGTCCGGAGGAAGTTTCAGCGTCCTGAGACGTCTCTAACCGACAGCAGAAGGCGGCGGCTCGGCATGCAACGCGCCCTCGTCGACGCCAGCTGATCGAGGGTGACGCCGAGATAGGCGGGACGTGTCGCAGCGGTTGGCGTGGCGCGGCATGGCCAGGGGATCGCGATCCCGGCGCTGGTCGGCACCCAGACAAACGGCTACGCCAGCGTGGAACTCAGCACTGCGTCGCGAGACGCGTATGACGGATTGAGCGGAAGCTCCTCGGGCGTCGGGCCCTCGATACGTGGGGGCTAAGCGGTGTAAGCCTGGTCGGCGTGCACTTGGAGGGTCGGCGCCATTAAAAATCCAGATATGGCAGTCCTGCAACCGCGATCAAGGACCAACCTGTGATCCTCGAGTTCCGCACATACCGGCTGCGACCTGGGGCGACCGACGAGTTCGTTCGGTTGATGAGCGGCGAGTCTGCGGAGCTGCTCAAGCGCCACGGGATTCGGGTGGTCGCGAGCGGGGTATCGCTCGTCCCTGAGTCGGAGGGCCTCGAGGAGGCGTACCTCATCCGCGCCTTCGCGTCGCTCGAGGAGCGCGACCGACAGGAGATGTCGTTCTATTCGAGCACTGACTGGGTCGACGGCCCTCGGAAAGCGGTTCTCGAGTGCATCGAGAGCTACCACACGATCGTGCTCGAGGTGCCCGACGAGGCCGTGCGGGCGCTCGAACGGAGCGGCACCCAAGTCTCGCCAGAGTAGAAGCGTCCCCTCGCCCATCTGCGTCTGCTGGATGGGGCGAGCCCTGGTCGTCGCTGCGAGGCCAAGGTTTGGGCGTCGCGCTCGACCCCATCACGAGCTGCGTGGCCTCGACGCGCTCCACCGAGCCGCTGGCACGCGCCGCGGCATTGCAACAGTGGCGCCTCACGATGGTTCCATCGGCCTCGACGCCGCGGCACTTTGAGCGGAGCGCGCCGCCGGAGCGAGCCTATGTCGCGGCCCCGATGGAGCGCAGCCTGGCCTCAATCCAACATGGCGCAAGACTCCGTGCGCTGGCTGAGTGTGGAGCGTTTATGGAGCCGAGCGGACGCAACCAGTGGCGAGCGGTCGCAAATGCGACGGCGCGAAACTGGCTGAAGTGAGCGAAAACCGTTGTCGTGCGTTTCGACTGGTTGCCGAGCGCAGCGCATGGTAAGGAGGGGGTCGACGGTTCGAGTCCGTCAGAGGGCTTTAATAGAGAGCCTGCAAATCAGCACTTTATTGTTGCCTGCGCATCGAACACGCGGACACATTCCCGACTGTGAGTGTGCGGGTGTCCCGTCTGGGGCTGTTGCCAGGGTGGCGCCGGTGCTCTTTGCTCGTGACCCGATTCCCGAATGACTCGATTCGTCGGTGTCTTTCTAGTGATGTGTCCGAGCGAAGAG
>JACCVK010000082.1 GCA_013698195.1 Actinomycetota bacterium
GGCCCCGGAGTCTGCACAGGCAGCGTGCCGGCGTCGTCGTCGTCCTCGCCCACTCGCTGTTCAGCGTCGAGTATCCCGCTGACAGTCGTGACGCCTTCGAGCGCTCCGAGATCGTCGCGCCGCTTGGCGAACTCCGGCTCGCGCTGCTTCAAGACCGCCACGAGCGGAGCGGCGAGGAAGATCGACGAGTACGCGCCGAAGCCGATGCCGACGAGCAGGGCGAAGGCGAAGTCCCTGAGCGTGTCGCCGCCAAAGGCGTAGAGCGCGGCGATCGGGAGCAGGGTGATGAAGGTCGTCGCAAGCGAGCGCGGAAGCACTTCCCAGAGCGAGACGTTGCCGATGACGCGGAACGACGCTCGCCGCATCAGCGGAACGTTCTCGCGGATCCGGTCGAAGATGATGATCGTGTCGTAGATCGAGTAGCCGAGAACGGTTAAAACGGCGGCTACGGTCGCGGTCGAGACCTCTCTCCCGGTCAGGGCGTAGACGCCAACCGTGATGAGCACGTCGTGCGCGAGTGCGACGAGCACGCCGACCGAGTACTTCCACTGAAAGCGTGCGGAGATGTAGACGACGATCAAAAGGAGGCTGACGACGATCGCGAGGATCGCGGAGTTCGCGATCTGGCGGCCGAAGCTCTCGGAGACGTTCTTCGCGCCGAACGCGGTGGCGTTCACCGCCGACGCGAGGTCCTCCTGCAGGTTGTTCTGCTCCTCGATCGTGAGAGCCTCGGTGCGGATCTGGAAGCTCTGGTACTGATCGTCGACCGCCGATCCGCGCCCCTGGATGACGGCGTTGGCCTGCCCGATCGAGGCAGCCTGCTCACGCACCGTCTCGAGCGACGTGGGCTGCGGCGTCCTGAAGGTGATCTGCGTCCCACCCTCGAAGTCGATGCCGAGATTCAACCCCTTGAACGCGATCGCACCGAGCGAAACCGCGAGGACGACACCGGAGAACGCGAACCAGACGTTCCGCTTCCCGATGTAGTCGTACTTGAGCCAGCGCGGAATACCCTGGCCGGTCGCTCCCATCAGTCTCGGGTTGTCGATCCAGCCGAAGCCTCCGAGCAGCGCCAGGATCGCGCGCGTCGCGAGCACGGCCGTGAGCATCGAGAGCGCCGTTCCGATCAGGAGCATGAGCGCAAAGCCCCGCACGCTGGCCGTCGCGACCGCGAAGAGCACCATCGCCGTGATCGCCGTCACGACGTTCGCGTCCACGATGGTCGCGAAGCCTTTCTTGTAGCCCTGTGAGATCGCGGCGCGGACCGATCTGCCGGCGCGCACCTCTTCCTTGATGCGTTCGAAGATGACGATGTTCGCGTCGGCCGCCACGCCGAACGTGAGCACGAGCCCCGCGAAGCCGGGAAGGGTCAGCGTGACGTTGAAGACGAGGATCGTCGCGTACAGGAAGGCCGCGTAGATGCCGAGCCCGATGACAGCGACGACGCCGAGGAAGCGATAGAAGAGCAGGAGGAAGATCGCGACGAGCAGCAGGCCGCCGATGGCCGCACGTTTCGCCTCGTTGAGCGAGTCCTTGCCGAGCGTCGCCGAGATGTCGGTGCGATCGAGCGTCTCGAAGTTGACCGGCAACGCACCGGTCTGGAGGACGATCGCGATGTCGCGCGCCTCGCCGAATGACTCGAGTCCCTCGATCTGCGCGCGGCCGCCGCCGATGCCGCCGGCCAGGCTCGAGTCCGTGTAGTCGATCTGCGGGAAGGTCCGAATCTCACGGTCGAGCACGATGGCGAAGTGCTGCGGCGCCTGCCGGATGCGGCCGCGAGTCCATTCGTTTCGCGTGATCTCCTCGAACTTGTCCGAACCGCGCCCGGTGAACTCCATCGTGACGATCGGGAGTCCGCTCGCACCGGGGCTCGTGTCGAAGTCGGCGCGCGTCCCGTCGAGCTTGAGGTCCTCGCCCGTCATCTGAGGAATCTCGGGAGGTTCGTACTTGAAGAGGTAGTAGTACGTTCGGTCTGGCACGACGCCCTGTCCCTGCGCGCCCGGGCAGACGACGGCGTTCAGCCCGCAGGTCACGGCGACCATGCCGCTCGGAACGGCGAGAACCTCGCGATTCGCCGGGCGCCTCTGCGCAACCTTGTCGGCGGCGGCCTTGTCGTCGAACGGTCCGTCGACGATGCGCTTCGTCTGCTTGTTGAAGACGTAAAACGCGTCGGACGTGCCCTGGCGCGCCTGTGCCTGCACACGCGCGAGCAGGTCGTAGAGGGACGCGAACTCGACGGGCTCGCCTCGTATCGAGGTCGACGGCCCGGTCAGCGACGTCTCGAGGTCATAGAGCTCGAGTTGAGCCGTCTTGCCGATGATGTCCGCCGCCGACTGGGGGTCGCTGACGCCTGGAAGCTGAATGACGATCTGGTCGTCGCCCTGTGTCCGAATCTCCGGTTCGGTCACGCCGAGGCGATCGACGCGGCTGCGCATGATCTCGACGGAGCGGTCGAGATCGTCCTCGGTGAGATCTCGGTTGGGCGGGGGGACTGCCTGGAGCGTAACCTCGAGACCGCCCTGGAGATCGAGCCCCAGTGTTGGTTCCTGCCGTACGGGCGAGCCAGGGACGGCGAGGAGTGCGACGCCGATGAGTGCGGCGACCAGAAAGCCGACGACGAAAAGGGATGAGCGTCGATTCACGGTCGGCTGGGCACGTTAGCGCCGGTCGTCGGCGGCCGCATCCGCCTCGACCTTCGCCGTAACCGGTTCTTCGTCTGCCGCAATCATGCCTTCATCCGAGTCGGACGCAGCCTCGATCTCATCGACATCGACGATGTCGTCCTCGCCCTCCAACTCTTCCTCTTCCTCGTCCTCGTCCGGCGGAAGCACGGCGGCGATCCCGCGTCGTGTCATGTGCACCGTGACGCCCTCGGCGATCTCGACGACGATGTCGTCGCCCTCCGCTTGGATGACGGTGCCGTAGATGCCGCCGGTCGTGAGGACATCCTCCCCCACGCCGGCTCTGTCGACCATGGATTGATGCTCCTGCTGGCGCTTGCGTTGCGGCCGGATCATGAGCACATACATGACGCCGAGCAGAAGCACCATCACGATCAAGAACTGCACGATTCCTCCTCAGGCCCGCGGACGAGCCGCGACAGCGTGTCGGCCCGGAACGACGCAAACGTCCCGCGCTCGATCGCCGCCCGCGCGCGTGCGGTCAGGTCGAGTACGAACCACAGATTATGCAGGCTCAAGAGACGCAGCCCGAGGATCTCGCTTTGCGTGACGAGGTGGCGGATGTAGGCGCGCGAGAAGCGCTCGCACGCCGGGCAGCGGCAGTCATCGTCGAGCGGGCGCGGGTCCTTCGCGTACTGCGCGTTTCGCAAGTTCAGGCGACCATCCCAGACGAGCGCCGAGCCAGTCCTGGCGGTGCGTGTCGGAAGAACGCAGTCGAACATGTCGATCCCACGCGCAACGACCTCGATGATTCCCGCGGGATCCCCGATGCCCATGAAGTAGCGCGGCTTGTCCTGCGCGAGCAGTGCTGCCGCCCAGGAGAGGCACTGGAACATCTCTTCCTTCGACTCACCGACCGCGAGCCCCCCGAGCGCATAGCCGTCGAAGGGCAGTGCCGAGATTTCGTCGATGCTGCGTCGGCGCAGTTCGTCGTGCGTGCTCCCCTGCGCGATCCCGAAGCGGAGCTGTCCGTCCGCACGCTGGGCCGTCACCTGGCGCTCCGCCCAGTGTGTGGTGAGCTGAACGGCCCGCTCGAGCTCATGCTCCGACGCATCCGCCGGCGGGCAGACGTCGAGGCACATCGCGATGTCCGAGCCGAGCTTGCGCTGGATGTCCGCGACGCCCTCCGGGGTAAAGGTGGCCTGGGCGCCGTCGTAGACCGAGCGGAAGGTGACGCCGCTCTCGTCGAGCGCCAGGATCGTGTCGCGCAACGAGAAGACCTGAAAACCGCCGGAATCCGTGAGAATCGGCCCACTCCAGCCGGAAAACGCATGGAGACCGCCGAGGTCGCGGACGACGTCGGCCCCTGGGCGGAAGTGGAGGTGATAGGCGTTGGCGAGCACGACACTCGCGCCGACCTCCCGCACCTCGTCTGGATGGAGCGTCTTGACGGTCGCCTTGGTGCCTACCGGCATGAAGGCCGGCGTCGGGATCGAGCCATGTGCGGTCTCGAATATCCCGGCTCGAGCGGGGCCGTCCGTGGCGGTCAGCGTGAACCCGCTCACCGTGTTGATGCACCTACGGAGGCGCTCGATTCTCCGCAAATTGCGCCGGATTCCAGGGGCCTCCCCGCGCCTCCACCCGCTTTGAGCGTAACGAGGAACTCGCCTCCGATGGGGAACGAAACCGTCACAAGAGCGTGCCGATTGGCCCACAGCGGACCAGACCGGCCCGGGCGGGTCACAGGACGAGCATCGCATCGCCGAACGAGAAGAACCGGTACTCCTCTTCGACGGCGATCCGATACAGCTCCCGCGTCCTTTCGATGCCCGCGAACGCCATCACGAGCGCGAGCAGCGTGGAGCGCGGAAGATGGAAGTTCGTGAGCAGTGCGTCCACGCGGCGAAAGTCGAACCCCGGCGTGATGAAGAGAGTCGTCCGTCCTCGCAGCTCCTCGGTCCGTGCGACTGTCTCGAGGACGCGAACCGCGGTCGTACCGACGGCAAGGACCCTCTCCGCCGCGACGATCCGCTCCCATGCCTCCGGCTGCACGGAGTAGCGCTCTCCGTGCAGCACGTGCTCCTCGAGTTGGGCCTCGCCAACCGGGCGGAAAGTGTCGAGGCCAACGTGCAACGTCACCGCGACATGGTCGATCCGCCGCAGGAGCTCGTCGGTGAAATGGAGACCCGCGGTAGGCGCCGCCACCGATCCGGAATCTCGCGCGTACACGGTCTGGTAGCGCTCCGGGTCACCGAGGGGCTCGTGGATGTACGGCGGCAGCGGCGCCTCGCCGGCCGGCTCGCCGTCGAGCTGCAGCAGCCAGCGACCTCCGTCAAGCTTCTCGATGAGCTGCACCGGGCCAAGCCTTTCCCCCACATGGAGGCGCCGGGCCGGCCGGACGAGCGCCTCCCACACGCCGTCACCGATGCGCTCTATGAGCAACACCTCCACCGCGCCACCGGTCGAGCGGTGGAGCCGCAAACGGGCGGGGACTACCCGCGAGTCGTTGACGACTGCGAGCGCGCCCGTCAGAAGCCGGGGAAGGTCGCCGAACACGCGATGTTCGATAGAGTCCGACTCGCGCCGATACACGAGAAGGCGCGAGGCGTCACGCGGCTCGACCGGACGCTGCGCGACGAGGGTAGGCGGCAGCTGGTAGTCGAGGAGCACAGTCTCCATCCGATGCTGAGAGTAGCCTCGCGACCGATGGACGAAGCCGCTCTCGCCCAGGTGCAGACGCGCATCTCCGGTACGCCTCTCACGGATCGACAGGCCGCCGGTCTCGAGGCGGCTCTGAAACGATCGCACGAGCAGATCGAGGCGTTGAAGACGGCGACAGCAGAGCTGGAGACCACGATTCCGGCGCAGGTCGGTAACGCGGTTCGCGACGGTCTGCACGCGGAGGTGCTCCCAGTCGCTAGATATATCGCCGAGCTGCGAGGTCTCTTCAACCAGGCGAATAGGCGACTTGCACGTATCGAGTCGGATCTTCTCGCCGAGCGCAAGGCTCGCATCGACGACCTTGCCCTGCTCGTCGACCTCGTGAGCACCGGTTGGCGCGGTGTCGATACTCGACTCGAGCGGCTCGAAGCTGCGCCTCACAGCGTCTCGAACGGCCGCGTCGAGAAGCTCCCTAGCGAACCGCGATCCGCCCCGGCCGCGCCGTCCGACGTCTTCGTCGAAACACCCGGCGTCGATCGAGCCGGCGCTGACGAAACTGTCGCCGCTTAGCGGCGCACCTGACTGACCGAACTGGGGAGCACGAGCCGGAAGCGGCTACCGCTCCCGGGCTGCGATTCGAGCTCGATGCGACCGCCGAGCGCGACGGCGAGCTCACGAGCAATGGGAAGTCCCAACCCGGTGCCTTCGACATCGTGGGAGATGAATGCCTGGAAGATCCGCTCCTTCTGCTCGGGCGGTATCCCCGGACCCGAGTCGATGACGTCGACCTTCACCGTGCCATTCGCGGCCTGGAGGGCGAGGCCGATGCGTCCACCGTCAGGCGTCCACCGAAATGCGTTCGACAGAAGATTCGAGATGACCTGCACCACGCGGTCGCCGTCCGAGACGATGACCGGCGCTTCCTCGTCCGCCGACACCTGATAGTCGATGTCACGCCGCCTCGCCTCCTCGGAGAACGCGCCGAAGGCCTGCTCGACGACGCGCCCCATGTCGACCTCCTCGTGACGAACCGTGAACCGATGCGCCTGCAGCTTTGCGAGGTCGAGGACGTCTCCGACGAGCCGCTCGAGCCGATCCGTCTCGGCAGCGATGATCTCGAGGGACGCCGTGACCTGGTCAGGGTCGGTGACGATGCCTTCGCGCAGCGCCTCCACGTGTCCACGGATCGCCGTCAGCGGGGTGCGCAGCTCGTGCGATACCGACATCAGGAACGATCGCTTCAACCGCTCTGCTTCGGAGAGCTTCTCCACCATTCCCCTGAAGCGCTCGCTGAGCAGCGAGATCTCGTCGCTGCCACGGCCCTCGGGAATGTCGACGTCGTACCGACCGCGCGCGACGTGCTCCGCCGCGCGCGTCAGGCCCAGCACCGGCTCGGTGAGCCTGCGCG
>JACCVK010000119.1 GCA_013698195.1 Actinomycetota bacterium
TCCCTCGCCAGCACCTTCGAGTCGTCGTCACGGCGAACGGTGACGATCACGCGCTTGTAGTTCGCCGTCGTCTCGTAGCTCGTCGGCGTCGGGTCATCCACGTAGCGAATCTGCGTCGTGAGCGTCGCGGCGAGACCGGTGACGTTGATCGAAGTCGTGGGCGGCACGACACCGGGCGGGTTGCCGAGGATGGTCCCGACGTTCTGGTACGGCAAACGGCGGATGACCTCGATCTGCTCCATCGCAGCCTGATCCGCGATCGTCCGCTGGCGCGAGAGCTTGTTCGCCGAGATTGCGGATGTCAGCAGCCCTGCCATGGCTGCGGCGAGCCCCGCGAACAGGACCATGGCGAAGACCGCCTCGATCAGCGTGAAACCGCGCTCAGCGCGAAGAGGAGAGAATCGCCGCAAAAACGCAAGGTTGATGCTCACATCGCCATGCATATCGACCGCCGCCCGTAGAGACTTGATCCCGCAGTGGATCTCAGCGTCGTCAGCCGATGAGTGACGCGTATCCCCTAAGAAGGGGAGAACCGGTGTAGAGAGCGACGAGCGCGCCGGCGGCGAGAAACGGCACGAGCGGAATGGCCATTTTCCGCGCCTTCGATCCGTGCCGGGCAACAAGAACGGCGGACGGTATGAGCGCGACGATGAGCCCCACCATGATCGCCAGGGTTACCGCTCTCCCCAACACCGCGCCCAGGAGCAGTGCGAGCTTCACGTCGCCCATCCCTAGTCCACCCGGGTAGAGCAGCGCGGCCGCGAGGAAGAAGCCGGCGGCACCGAACGCGGCAATCGCCCACTCGGCGCTCGGGTCCATGAGCGTGTGAGCCACGAGCGCAACCCCCGCGGCCGGAACGACGATCCGGTTGGGAACGATTCGGTGCGTGAAGTCAATGGCCGCGAGCGCCACGAGCACGGCGCTGAAGGCGGCCGCTAGCGCTCCGTAGGAACTGAACCCGAAGCGCCAGAATGCGGCGGAGACGAGGATCGTCGTAAGGATTTCGACAGCCGGGTAGAGAGGGGAGATCCGTTCCCCGCAGCTGCGGCAGCGACCGAACAGCAGGAGATACGAGACGACGGGGATGTTGTCGTACCACGCGATCGGAGCGGAGCATCCAGGACAGCCCGAGCGACCCCCGAGCGAGCGCCGCTCCGGCACCCGCGCGACGACCACGTTCAGGAAGCTCCCGACTGCGAGGGCCGGGCCGAGGGCAACCGCCGCTTCGATCATCCCGCTGCCGAGGCGACGTCGCCGGCGTCGGCGACTCGAAGGCTGCCCGCACCGGGAACGAGTGCCGCCGGGCGCTGAGGATCCGACTCGGCCGATTCCTTCTCGGCGTCCTGTACGCGACGCTCCTTGATCGCGTGCTCGAGCGCGACGAGGAAGTCGTGCTGGTTCGAGGCGGCGTTCGAGGCGAGCTCGCGGTCGACGTCACCCGACAGGACGAGCTCGATCAGGGACCTGTGGAACGTCTGCATGTCGTAGTACTCGCCGGCGGCCACCGCGTCGGTGATCTGCTCCGGCCGGTTCTCCTGAATCAAGTCGCGGATCCGGGCGTTGACGACCATTACCTCGACAGCGGGCACGCGACCGCCATCGGCCCTCGGCAGCAGGCGCTGGCTGATCACGCCGCGTAGCGTGCCGGCGACGACCGAGCGGATCTGCTGCTGCTTGGCCGCGGGGAAGAACTCGACGAGTCGGCCAAGCGTCTCGGCCGCATCCAGCGTGTGGAGCGTCGAGAAGACGAGGTGACCCGACTCCGCGGCCTGGAGCGCGACCTGGGCGGAGTCGACATCACGAAGCTCGCCGATCAAGATGACATCCGGATCCTGCCGGAGCACGCGCCGAATGGCCTGCTCGAAGCTCGCGGTGTCGAGTCCGACTTCGCGCTGGTTGACGATGCAGCCGCGGTCCGGATGCAGGATCTCGATCGGGTCCTCGACCGTCACGATGTGCAGGCGCCGCGTGCGGTTGATGTGGTCGAGCATCGACGCGAGGGTCGTCGTCTTCCCCGACCCGGTCGCCCCGGTCACGAGGACAAGGCCACGACTCTCGTTGGCGAGCCGGGCTACGCCGGCAGGGAGGTTCAGGTCGTGGAAGCTCGGGATCGTATTCGGGATGATCCGGAACGCGAACGAGATCGATCCGCGCTGGCGAAAGCCGTTGACGCGGAAGCGAGGAAGTGTCGGGTGCGAGTAGGCGATGTCGAGCTCTCCTGACTCGTCGAAGAGCTCACGACGTCGAGGGGCGATCGCCGTCACCGAGTAGAGAACCTCCTCGAGCGTCGATTCGTTCATCGGCGGGTGATCGGCGATGAGCTGAAGCTCGCCGTCGATGCGGACGACGGGCGGTTGGCCGAGCTTGAAGTGGACGTCGGATGCGCCCAGCTCGACAGCCTGCGAGAGCACGGGGATGAGTTCCATGCCTCGCAAACATCGGCAGTAGCGGTGGCGGTCTTTAGGGAGTGCTGCCGCGGGCGGCGAGCCGCGCAAGCGCTCGGAGCGGCGGGCGTGCGAGGCCGCGAGCTTCGCTCGGGTGCCGCACATCGCCGGCGAGAAGTCCTGCGACCACGCTGAAGACGCCGGGCGAGCGCGCCGCCCAGAAGCACGCTGCCGCACTCCGGTCGAGCGCGCGCTTGGCGGCCCAGGATGCCGTCGCGTGCCGATCCAGAGCTGCTGAGAGCCGGATCGCGTACGCCTCGAGATCGCCTTCGAGAATCGCCTGCGCTGCGAGCTCCGCCGAGACGAATGCCTCGTAGATGCCGTCGCCGGAGAGCGGATCGACGAGCCCCGCTGCATCTCCGACGAGCAGTACTCGCCCTCGAGCGGGTGTGGAGCCGAGGCGACGCATCGGCAGTCGGTGGCCGCGCACATCGCGGAGCGCTCCCGGGTCGATCCCGTGCTTGGACGAGAGGAGCGCCAGATGCTCTCGCAGCCGAGGGCCTTCGCTCCCCCACCCACCGACACCGACGTTCGCGTGATCGCCCTTGGGAAAGACCCAGCCGTAGCCGCC
>JACCVK010000122.1 GCA_013698195.1 Actinomycetota bacterium
AGCCCCGCAAGACGGCGCAGCGACTCGAGCTCGATCTGCCGCACCCGCTCTCTCGTTAGACCCAGACGGCGGCCGATCTCCTCCAGGGTCTGCGGCTCCGCGCCGGTGAGGCCGTAGCGCATGACGACGACCTCGCGCTCGCGCTGGGGCAGAGCTGCGAGCGCTTTGCGCAGCGCCTCGCTGCGAAGGTTGAGCTCGACCGCTTCCTCGGGAAGCGGCTCGTCGCCGGCCACGAAGTCTCCAAAGACCGCGTCATCGCCTTCGCCGACCGGCGCATCGAGACTGGTCGACGCCCGCGCCGCGGCGCGCACCTCGAGCACCTGCTGGACGGTGAGGGATGCTTCGTCTGCGATCTCGTCGAGCGTCGGCTCACGCCCGAGCTGCGTCCAGAGCAGGCGATCGGCGCGATTGATCTTCTGCAGGCGCTCGACGATGTGCACGGGCATGCGGATCGTGCGTGCCTTGTCCGCAAGCGCACGCGCGACGGCCTGCCGGATCCACCACGTGGCGTAGGTGGAGAACTTGAAGCCGCGCCTCCAGTCGAACTTCTCGACCGCGCGGATGAGCCCGAGCGTGCCTTCCTGGATGAGATCGAGGAATGGCAGGCCCTGGTTTCGGTAGTTCTTCGCGATCGAGACGACGAGCCGGAGATTCGACTGGATCATCCGCTCCTTCGCCTCCATGTCGCCGCGCTCGATCCGCTTGGCGAGCTCGACCTCCTGTGCCGCGGTCAGGAGCTGATGCCGCCCGGCTTCGCGCAGGAAGAGCTGAAGCGCATCCGTCGTCGTCTCGACCGGAGCCGTGATCGCCGCGACGACTTCGGACTGGGGCGCCGGCAGCTCGACGATCTCGATGCCTCGCTGGTCGAGCTCGCGGAGCAACGCGTCCTGCTCGAGCTCGGTCAGCTCGTACGTCTCTCCGACGTCGGCAAGCTCGGACGCCCGGATTGTTCCGACTTGCTCGGACTGCTCCAGCAAGAGCCGGATCTCCTCGACGACGAGGATGTTCTCGATGTCTATTTGGGTCACGCGGCGGCGGTACGCGGTGCTGGTGGTGCGAGGTGAGGTGAATGCCTACTCTCTCGCGTCCGTCGCCGTCTGTCTAGGGGTCTGGGGCGAAAATCCCTCGGCCGGGTGGAACGGCCTCGAGCAGCGGATCCGAATGCACGAGAACGTGCGTTATGTCAAGTAAAGACAAATCGGACTCGCGCATGGCCTTTTCTCAGAACGTCGCCTCCCGCACCCCACTCAGGATGAGCAGGGCGACGATCGCCGCGGCGATGAGCCGATACACGACAAAGACGTCGTACGTGTGGCGGCGCACGTAGCCGAGGAGCCAGTCGATCGCGAGCAGGCCGCTGCCGAGCGACGCGAGCGTGCCGACGATGAACGGTCCCTGCCAACCGGACGGGAGATCGCCGAGGAGCACGTCCCCCACTCCCTTCAAGACGACGGCGCCGAGCACCGTCGGCAGGACGAGGAGGAACGAGAACCGTGCTGCGCTGTCGCGATCGAGCTTCATGAAGCGGCCGGCGGTGATCGTGATGCCCGAGCGCGAGACGCCGGGCATGAGCGCCAGGGCCTGCGCAAAGCCCATGACGACCGCCTGCCGCAGGCTCAGGTCGCCCATGACGCGCTCCTGCGGCGAGCGGTCGGCCCAGAACAGGAGCAGAGCGCCGAGAGCGAGAAGAATCGCGATCTGCCACGGCTCTCCCAGGTTGTCGGCGATGTAGTCCTCGCCGACGAGACCGATCACGCCTGCCGGAATCGTCGCGACCACGACGAACCAGGCGACGCGCTCGTCCGACGTCGCCAGGCTGCGGCCTCGCAGCGACGTTCCGAGCGCCGCCAGCAGTCGCAGGACGTCTTTCCAGAAGTAGGCGCCGACCGCCACGAGCGTTCCGAGATGAAGCGCGACGTCGAACGTCTGGTTGAAGCGGTCGTTCTGCTCGAGGTACGTCCACTCCCCGAGCCACGGGATGAGAATGAGGTGGCCGGAGGACGAGATCGGGAGGAGCTCGGTAAGACCCTGGAAGATCCCGAGAACCAGCGCTTGCGCATTTGTGACGGTGTCCTTGTTCTCCCCGACGCCGGCGAGGGTGAGGACGACGGCAAGTGCGAGCGCCGCGGCCGCGGCGCTATAGACGACCGAGCGGCGCACCGGGAGATCCTACGTTCGATCCTGGTCGGATCCGGCGCGTAGCCGGCCGGAAGACGTCTGCCGAGAAAAACGTCGCAAAATGGGCCAAACCGGTGAACGACCGGCTTGACCTCTCCGGCCCTGTCCCATAGGTTGCCGCTTGCACCGAGCACGGAGCGCGACTAGGCCGAAGCTCAGCACGAAGGCTCTACGCGGAAGCGGAAAGTCAGCGGGTTGAGTGGACGAAAGCGCCACCGGCTCGGTGAATTTTTTTTTGGCTGGGGAGAGCCATGCTTCTCCCACTGGCCCTTCTGCTTTCCTCGGGCACACCCTGCTTCGACTGCTTGGCTGGCAGTGCCGCGGGCGCTTGGGCCGTGGCTTCCCGGGTCCAGGGAATGTGAGTTTCGGGTGAGTCGTGTGGCTAGGATCACGGACGTATGCACCTGCGCATGCCGAGCATCGATAAGGGCTTTCAGGCCTTTCTGTGGGCTCTTGTCTTCTTCTTGTTCATGTGGTTCGGGGCACTGTTGCTCGACCTACCCGGTGGGACCTCGTTCATCCTCTCGCTCGTCTTCGCGACTGCGATTTTCCTGCTCGTGCGGACGCGCGGCGGGGATCGGCGCGAGTCTCCCTAGTCGCGCCCCTCGACGCGTTCCGGGCTTCCCCTCGTTCGCCTGGAGGCTATTTCTTTGACTGCGCGCTCAGAGCTGCGACCAGGCGATCTGCCAGGTCACGGCCGAGAGCGTGTTCGAGCCGGTTCAGTGCGGGCTCTCGCTCCTCGTCTCGGCCGTCCAGGGCCTTGACGTCGGCGAGAAGCCGCGGTGAGCCGGCCGCGGCGGCCTTAGTGCTGGCGGCGGCGCTCATGCGGCAGATATCGGAGCACGTGGGCCAGCTCGCCATCCCTGGCGGGAGGGTTCCCCAAAGCGACGGCAATGCCCGCGGCGGCTGTGACCGGCGGACAGGCTAGAGCTCGAGTCGGCGCTCGTCGAAGCTGGCCGACTCGAGCTCTGCTCGGAAGTCGTCCACGACGCGCAGAGCGTCGTCCGCGAAGATCTGATGTGCGACAACGACGGAGGAGTCGTTCCAGAACGGTACGTCGACGTGGCGGTGCGTGACGACGTTCACGGACGTGGTTGCGCACGAGGGGCAACGGACAGCGACAGCAAGCCGCTCCTCGTCGCACTGGTTGTGCTCGTCGATGCGGGCGATCGCAGAAGGCGTGATGGGACGTGGGCGCGCCTCGAGGTAGCAGAAGAAGCTCCACGGCCACTCCCCCGCTCCGAAACGCGTTGCCGCAAGATCCGACAGCTCTTCGGCCACCGGATCGTCTCGGGCGGTCAGGACATTCCTGAAGGTGAGCTCCGTTCCGAGGCCGAGCGGCGCGATGTCGAGATCGTCGTGCGCCACGAGCCCCGGGTGCTCTTCGCCACAGGGGCATGCGAACAAGACGCTGAAAACCGCCGGCGTCGATGGCCCCGACAATCGATCGAGCGCGCGAAATGACGACAAGGGCAGCCGCGCTTCGCCCCGATGCGGGCAGGGGAGCAAATAGAGCCCCGTTAACGGGTTGTACACACTCGTCTTGTACCCGCCCGTTCGGATAGCTGCAATCCCCAGGGGTCTGTTGAGGTCGGTGACCGGCGCCGCGTCGGGGGCAACCTGAGGCGACTAGTACTTGATCAGCGAGTGCACGTCGTAGCCGCTCAAGCGGTCGCGGCCGTTCAGAAACGTGAGCTCGATGAGAAAGACGACCCCGGCGACCGTCGCACCCAGTTCCTCCACGAGCTCGCACTTGGCCTTCGCCGTACCACCCGTGGCAAGCACGTCATCGAGCACCACGACTCTCGCGCCCTGCGTGATGGCGTCGCTGTGCACCTGCAGGCTGTCCGTCCCGTATTCGAGGTCGTACGTCGCCTCGATCGTCTGCCACGGCAGCTTGCCCGGCTTCCGGGCGGGAACGAACCCCGCGCCGATCTCGTAGGCGAGTGCGCCTCCGAAGATGAACCCGCGCGCCTCGGCACCCAGAATGACATCCGGCTTGCGCGGCCGCGTCCAGGCGGCGAGCTGGCGAATGGACTCCGCGAAGTACTCCGGATCCGCGATCAGAGGCATGACGTCCTTGAAGAGGATTCCTTCTTTCGGAAAGTCCGGGACGTCGCGGATCTTTGCGCTGAGATCGAGCGTCATGACGCTCGCTCCGCAGTCGCGCGCAGATCACGGAGGAAGAGAAGTTGCGACAGCTCTTGCGCCACGCCCGAGAGCGCCTCGAGATCCTCGAACGCAGCCTTTCGCCGCTCCGGGCTTCGCGACCGGAGGCCGGGCGCGACGAGCTGCTCCACCAGGGCGGCCTGACGACCCGCGGCCGTCAAGATCGTTCGCAGGTGTCGAGCGTCGATACCGAAGCGCGCGAGCCGCGCGGACGCCGCCGCGATGTCCGCCTCGCTCTCGCGGTAGAGGTGCTCGCCGCCTGCGTTACGCGAGATGACGACTCCGAACTCTTCAAGCTCGCGGAGGAAGTCGGGCGACACGGAGGCGCGCTCGCACAGCTCGGCCGTGTCGATCTCGTCCTCGTGTCCGGTCAGCCCCGCGCTGCGACGGCGCGCTCGGTCGGAGGAGGAAGCCGGTCCATCCAGCTCCTGGCGGATGACGCGCAGGGGCAGGAACTCGTCACGCTGGAGGCGCAGGATCGTGACCAGACGCTCGACATCGTCCGGCGAGAACAGTCGGTAGCCGCCGCGCGTGCGGCGGGGCGCGATGAGACCCTGGTCCTCGAGGTAGCGGATCTTCGAGACCGAGATGTCGGGAAACTCCGCCCGCAGCTCGTCGCAGATCGCTCCTATGGTTCGCAGCTTCGGCTCGGCCACGGACGTGCCGCGGCGTCTCGCTGCAACGATGCTCATCGGAGAAGAAACGTGAGCCGGTACTTGCCGATCTGCACCTCGTCGTCGTTCTCGAGCACGGCGGACTCGATGCGACGGCGATTGACGTAGGTGCCGTTCAAGCTTCCGAGGTCGCGGATCGCGAACGTGTCGTCAACCCGCTCGAGCTCAGCGTGACGACGCGAGACGGTCACGTCGTCGAGAAAGACCTCGCACTCCGGCGAGCGCCCGATCAACGTCCTTCCCGCCCCAGGCTGGTACGCCTGGCCCGCCATTCCCCCACCGGAGCGCACGACGAGCGCCGGGCCGGTGAGCATTCCGGACGCGAGCGTTGCATCGGGATCGTCGCCACCTGACTCGAGATCGAAGCTCATAGTCGTTTCTGCACCGGTCTCAGCCGTGATCAGCGCACCGCAGCGAGGACAGTAATTCGCGGTCGCTGGGCTCTGAAAGCCGCACTCCGGACAGTAGATGTGATTCACTCGCCCCCGCCGCTGGAGGGCATCGCCTTGGCGGAGAGGATCTCGCTCAGGCGCTCGACGTCCGCGAGCTGCGCTTCACCCGCGCTCACCTGCTCGCGGAGGCGTGCCACGAGCTCGGCTCGCAGGATGTCGATGCGGCCGTGCAGCATGCGCCGCTCGAACGAGATCTCGTCCTCTTCCTTCTCGAGCTCGCGAATCACCGTGCGCAGATCGTCGTCGGAGAGCGTCGAAAGATCGGGGAGTGGTTCCACGTCGCGCCTTTCCTCGCTGGGGGTCACCTGAGTAAAGCAGTAACGGTTCCAAGGGGTCAACCTCAGGTTGAGAGTTTTGCCGCGGACCTAGTTCGCCGCGCCCGCGGCTGTCCCTGCTCTCAAGGAGACTCGGCAAGGGTACGACGGGCGCGCAGCACGTATTCGCCGGCGGCCACGACTGCCAGCGCGACACCGATCCAGAAGAGGACGAGAGGCCAGTCGGTTCCCTTCGCCGTGACGATCACGAACCCGAGCGACCCGTACAGCGCCCAGGTCGCGCACTTTCCGAGGAAGCTCACCTCGAACTCGTAGCCGCGAGGGACAATGAGCTTGTATCCGAGCACGAGCGCGAGGTCACGCACGAGCACGACGAGCATGCCTGCGAGTGGCAGACGTCCTTCGACCCAGAGAAGGATGACGGCGACGACGATCATCAGTCGATCGGCGAGCGGGTCCGCGATCTTTCCGAAGGCGGATTCGACGTGCCAGCGACGGGCGAGGTAACCGTCGATCTGATCGGTCAGCGCGGCGGCAGCGAAGAAGAGGCCCGCACTCCAGGCAGGCCCGTCGCCGGCTGCGAGAAACAACCAGACGAACACGGGGATCGCCGCGAAGCGGAGGATCGTGAGCGCGTTCGGGATGTGGCGCCGCGCCTCGACCCAGCCCATGCCGGAACCCTATGTCGGAACCCTGTGCCGGTGGTAGCGTCGCCGCTCGTGCTCACGACCCGCACGCTCCCGGGGTTTGTCAATGCCCACAGTCACACGTTCCAACGTGGGCTTCGCGGACGAGCGGCCGGTGGTGACTTCTGGGCGTGGCGCGAGTCGATGCTCGCCGAGGCCGAGCGACAGACGCCCGAGCTCGTCCGTAGCACGTACGAGCCGGCGTATCGCGAGATGCTCGCGGCCGGGTACACGGCCGTGGGCGAGTTCCACTACCTCGGCGTCGCCGAGGCGTTCGCAGCCGCGGACGCGGCGGAGGCGGCGGGCATCGAGCTTGTCCTACTGCACGTCGCGTACGCCCGAGGTGGGCTGCCGCGCTTTCGCCAGGACTCCGTCGGGGGATACCTCGCCGAGGTCGAAGAGCTCCGCTCGCGAGGAGTGAAGGTCGGGCTCGCCCCCCACTCCGTGCGTGCGTGCCCGCGCGAGTGGCTCGAGGAGATCGGCCGCCATGCGGCAAGCGAAGAGCTTCCTTTGCACGTACATGCGGACGAGCAGCCCCGGGAGATCGAGGAGTGCCTGGCGGAGCACGGCTGCCGTCCGATCGAGCTGCTCGCGATCGCCGGTTGCCTGGGCGAGCGCACGACGATCGTGCACGCGACCCATGCCGACGGTGCGGAGCTCGATCTGCTGGCTTCGTCGGGAGCAACGGTCTGCGCGTGCCCGACGACCGAGGCCGATCTCGGCGACGGTTTTCTCCCGGCCGAGCGCATCCGCCATCGCTCGATCCAGGTCTGTATCGGATCCGACTCGAACGTGCGTATCGATCCGCTCGAGGAGCTCCGAGAGCTCGAGGGGATCGCACGCCGGCAAACCGGCCGTCGGGGCATCTTCACCAGCGAAGAGCTCTTGCGGTTCGGCTCGGAGTACGGTGCCGCGGCGCTCGGGCTCGCAGCCTGGCCGGAGATCGCAATCGAGACGAGCCACGCGTCGCTCGCCGGCGTGGCCGAGGACGACCTCCTGGGTGCGCTCGTCTCGAGCTGTAGCGGCGAGGCCGTCGTCGCGGCCCGGTAGGAGGGTCACGCTACAGTCGAAGTGCCGTGGCGATCGACGTTACCGAGGAGACCTTCGAGCAAGACGTCATCGAGCGTTCGCGTACGACTCCGGTGGTCGCGGATTTCTGGGCGTCGTGGTGCGGCCCCTGCCTCTCGCTCGCGCCGGTCCTCGAGAACGAGGTCGAGTCTCGAGGTGGAGCGGTCGAGCTCGTGAAGATCGACGTCGACGCGAACCAGGGACTGGCCGCGACCTACGGCGTTCAGGGGATTCCGGCGGTCAAGGGCTTCCGCGACGGCCGTGTCGTCGCTGAGTTCGTCGGTGCCGTCGGGCCGGCGGCAGTCTCGTCGTTCGTGGATTCGCTCGTTGCGCCGCCTCGCCTCGACGGTCTCACCGCGGAGCTCACGGAGAGCGGTGAGCTACCGGAAGTGCTCCACGCGCTCGCGCGCGGCGACTACGAAGGTGCGCTGGACATCGTCCTCCAAGCGATTCCGGATGCTTCGCTCGACGATCGAGAACGGCTTCGCGAGCTCGCCGTGGCGATCTTCGACCGGCTCGGCCCAGACGATCCGGTCAGCGTTGCGTACCGCCGTCGGCTCGCGACCGCGCTCTACTGACGAGCCGATGCGCGAAAGCGCGCGACCCAGCGCGTTGTCGCGTCCAAGTAGGCGCGCTGCGCAGGCATCCCGTGCTTGCCCCAGGCGCCCTCGTAGCCCTGGCGCTCTACCTGGATCCGCGCCGGCTCGATCTGGGTGCCTTCCTGCCACTCGTTGTAGCTCGTGATCGTCACGAGATCCGGCTTGGCGCGCACAGCCGCGCGCCACATGCCGTCATACGTCGCCCCATGACGGCGTGGCCGTACGAGCCGGTCTGGAGTCGCGCGACGCGCGTCGTACCCGGGCCCCACCGACGGCGCACACAGAAGTCCCGCCCGATGGGCCTGTGCGCAGACTCGCGCGAAGGTGCCGCCGTTCCAGGTTGCGACGTCGTACGTGTACAGGCCGTCGAAGCCGGCCGCCTTCGCGCGACCGACGAGGTAGGTGTGCGCGAAGACCCGAACGTCCGCGAGCACTGCGAGCGCGGTCGCCCAATCCGCCGCCGCATCCCTGTCGGCGTCGTACACGTAGAAGTCCGCGTAGCCCCTGAGCTGGAGCGCAGCGATGTCCTCCGCGGTCGAGGCCGGCGTTCGGCCGCGATACGGCTCGAGATGCACGGCCACGCCGAGTCCCGCTCGCCGGGCGGCGCTCGTCACGAGCTCCAGCCGCAGGTCTTCCGGAGAGCCCCAACCCCACCAGGAGACGATGACGGTCCTGACTCCGATCGCCGCGATGTCCCGCATGTGCGCCGCGACGACTTTCGCGTTCGAGGACGAGTAGAGGCCGCGGGCAGGGTAGTACGGGGTCGAGAGAACGTGCGCACCGTCCTCGGCACGGACGTACCAGTGCGCCCAGTGGCCGTCCCGCTTGGGTGTCGAGTACCACGGGTAGTAGAAGATCGCCGACTCGGCGCGCACGGGCGGCGTTTGCGCTGCCGAGCCGCGGACTGAGCCGGCGACTGATGCCGGGCTGCCGCCCGCCGCAGGCGAGCCGAGAAGTGCCATGGCAGCAGCGAGCGTCACTCCAAACGCCCTGGTCACGGAGTGCCCTCGCCGCATTCAGCGCGGGACTCTAACGCGCTCGCCGGACTAACGGGAGACCCAGCAGGAACCCAGGAGAGCTCGCGCCGACTACGATGCCGCGCGATGCCCGAGTACCGATATCTCGTGATCGGCGGTGGCATGACCGGGGACGCGGCTTGTCGCGGAATCCGCGACCATGACCGCGACGGGACGATCGGCCTGGTCGGTCGCGAAGAGCATCCCCCGTACGTGCGTCCGCCGCTGACGAAGGGGCTGTGGTCCGGGAAGGACGAAGGTTCGATCTGGCGGAAGACGGACGAGATCGGCGTTCAGGTGCACGTCGGCCGGGAGATCGTCTCGCTCGACCTCGACGCAAAGTCCGCGACGGACGATCAGAACGAGACGTATTCATACGAGCGAGTCCTCCTCGCGACTGGAGGCACTCCGCGCACGCTTCCGTCCGCACCGGAGGGCGTTCTCCATTACCGCACCTTCGACCACTATCGCTTGCTGCGCGAGCGAGTACGCGAGGGCCTGCGCGTCGCGGTCGTCGGCGGCGGGTTCATCGGCTCGGAGATTGCCGCGGCCCTTTCGCAGAACGGCTGCAAGGTCACGATCGTCTTTCCGGAAGCCGGAATCGGCGCTCGCCTCTTCCCTTCCGAGCTCTCGACGTATGTGAACGAGTACTACCGCGAGAAGGGCGTCGAGGTGCTCGACGGCGAAAAGATCGCGGGCGTCGAGCGGAGCGGCGACGGCTTCCGTCTAGAGACCGAGAACGGCCGGGAGGTCGAGGCCGACGAGGTCGTGGCCGGACTCGGGATCGTGCCGAACACGGATCTCGCAGAGGCCGCGGGCCTCAAAGTCGACGACGGAATCATCGTCGACGACCGGGGCCGCGCGGGACGGCGCCCTGAGGCCTTCGCCGCCGGAGACGTTGCCCGCTTCCCGGTGCAGGCGCTGGGCGGCCTGCGGCGGGTCGAGCACGAGGATCATGCGAACACGCACGGCCGTCATGTGGGCGCGAACATGGCAGGAGCCGACGAGCCGTACGACCACCTGCCGTTCTTCTATTCGGATCTCTTCGACCTGGGCTACGAGGCCGTCGGGGACGTCGACTCGCGCCTCGACACGATCGAGGAGTGGGCCGAGCCGAACCGCAAAGGCATCGTCTGCTACGTGGAGGACGGAAAGCCCCGCGGCTTCCTCCTCTGGGACGTCTGGGACAAGGTCGACGCCGCCCGCGCGCTGATCGTGGCGGGAGACGACGTCGATTCGGAATCGCTCCGCGCGGTGCTCGCGGAGTAACGGAGTAGGCACGCGGGATCGGCGCGCCTCGATGGCGCTTGTCAGTCGTCGAGAATGAACGTCACGAGCATGTTCACCTGGTACTCGGTGACCGCACCACCCTCGAGCCGTACCTGCTGCTCCTTGATCCACGCGGAGCGGACGTTTCGCAGCGTCGCGTTGGCGCGGTCGAGGCCTTGCTTGATCGCGTCCTCGAAGCTCTGCGAAGAGGTTGCGCTGATCTCCGTGACTCGTGCAATCGGCATCTCGGTTCTCCTTCGGTCGGCGGGACGACAGGAGTTTGCTAGATCGGCGGCGTGCTTGCGCGAGGAGTGCGCCGTGGGCCCCGTACGCGAAGCCGGCTAATCCGTGTCGCCAGTGTGAGCGCAAGGATGTCGAAGACGACGTAGCCGCTCGCGACCCCACTCGGCGGGTTCCCCTGGGAAAGGCCGAGCCCCGGGACGACTCCTTCCCAGGTCCACGTGCCGATGGCTGTTCCGTAAATCTCGAGCGCGGCGACGACGAGGAAGACGCCCGCATACACCGGGCGCCTCGTCTTGATCAGCACGGCAATGAGAAACGTGCAGCCGATGGCACCCGCGGCGTCGCGCGCCGGAAGCACCGTGAGACCCGCCAAGCCCCAGGC
>JACCVK010000166.1 GCA_013698195.1 Actinomycetota bacterium
GTCGCGAACATGCCATGGCTCAACCGGTTCGACGACGACTGGCTCGAGGAGGTCGCCGCCTACGATCACATCTTCGTTCTCGAGGATCACGCTCCGGCAGGCGCGCTCGCGGACGGCCTGCGCCGAGCGCTCAACGACAGCCGCGTAGTCACTTTCGGGGTAGAGGGCTGGCCCGCATGCGGCACGCCGACCGAGGCTCTCCGCTTTCACCGGCTCGACGGGGCCTCGCTTGCGGAGCGGATCGCCGCCGCCGCTCGCGCTCGAGTGACGTGAGCGCACGGCGAGTGTGGGTCGCTCTCCCGGATCAGCTTTCGATCCGGATCTTCCTCGAGACAGGCATTCTCGACGGCCTGCGCGCTCGGCTCGACGAAAGGGTCGCGGCGTTGTTCCTCGTCCAGCCCGAGGAGGCCGCGCAGTGGGAGGCGCGCCTCGCTGGGACTCCCGTCCGGCACGGAAACGAGCTGACGGGCGACGGCCGGGTCACCGACCGATTCCTCGGACGGCTGGACTCGTGGCTCGACCGGCAGCTCGGCTATCACCCGCTTGCGATAAGGCTCAACTACCGGCACGGGTTCCATCTCGAGCGGATGGAGAAGGGTCACGGGAACTGGATGCTCGACTCGGCGCGCGCCGGCCTGCTGCCGCGATGGGCACCGCTCGAGCGAGGCATGGAGCGCTGGCACTTCAGTACGCGTCGTCATGTTCCGTCGCGGTTGCTCGAGGCGATGCGGCGCGAGTGCTCGGCGCTTGTGCTGAGCAACGTCCAGCCGCAATCGGCGGTGCCGTACCTCGTCGCGGCCCGCAGGCTCGAGCTCCCCGTCGTCGCCTACGTCGCGAGCTGGGATCACACGGTCGGTAAAGGGGTGATATCCCCGTACTGCGACCGGTACGTCGTCCAGAACGAGGTCATGCGAGAGGACCTCGCGCACTACCACGGGATCGAGAGAGAGCGCGTTGACGTGACCGGCTGGCCGCAGACCGATGTCTTCCACGAGCGGTACCCCCGCTCGGCGTACGACGAGCTCGTGCTTGCTTTCGGCCTCGATGCGTCGCGTCCCATCGTGCTCGTGATGGGGAACACGCCGACGAACACGCCATACGAGCATCGGTTCGTCGAACGGCTCGTGGCCTGGTGGGAAGAGGAGGGACGCACCAGGTTCCAGCTGCTCTTTCGCCCGCATCCGCGTGACCGCGAGTGGCGGGCGCGATTCGCCGGTGCGATGGACCGCGACGGCGCGTACGTCCAAGAGCCGAGCTTTACGGATATGACGGCGCTCGCGACGCTGCTCCAGCATGGAGACGTCGTCGTCGCCAACGCGGGGACGATTCTGCTCGACGCGCTCGTGAACGACCGGCCGTCAGTTTGCGTGCTCTACGACGAAGGCGCCCCAACCGGTACGTCCTGGGCGGCGAAGAACGTCGTCGGCAAGCACTACGAGGAGCTCGCGGCGTCGGGCGCGTTCTACAGAGCCGAGAGCTTCGAGGAGGTGGTCGCGGGCATCGAGCGGGCGCTCGAGAACCCGAGCGAGCTCGCCGAGGCACGGCAACGGGTCGTCACCGAGGTGGTGGGAGACGTGGACGGACGAGCGGCGGAGCGCGTCGTCGATGCAATGGTCGGTGTGCTCCAGGCAAGCGCGACGATGCCGAGCTAGGCGTGCCTGCTGTGCGGATCGCGATTCGGATCGGAGTGGTCGCGTGTGTCGCGGCCGCATGTCTTCTCGGCGCAGGGCGGCTAGACGACGCGGTCGCCGTCTTCGATTTTCACGCGGACGTGAATCACTCGGCGACGTTCACCGAGCGGAGGTACCCCGAGATCGATTCGCTGCCCGGGGCCGTCCCGGTCATGGAGGACGCACGCCTCTGGATGCCGGAGAACGCGACGTACGGTGTGGTGTTCGGGCAGCGCTTCCTGGAGCGTCGCTTCGGCAACGTGCGCTACTTCCTCTTCCTCCTCATGTGGCCGAGAAGCCAGGCCCAGCTCGAGCGCGCGCCCTGGGTCTTCTGCTACGAGTGCACGCGGTCGACGCTCGGGGACCGGTACGAGGTTCTCTCCGACTCAGGGCAAGGGCTCCTATTCGCGAGGAGATCGTGACCACCCGGGCGATCCTCGGTCTGGTCATCTTCAACGTCTTCGTCCTGGCCGTCGGCGCCGGGGCGCTCTGGGGCACCCGGGGGTGGCGCTGGTGGACGGACTTCGTCCGACTCGCAGGTCTCGCCTACCTCCTCGGGCTCAGCGCTCTGATGATCCTCACGACGTTCGAGCTCGTCGTAGGTATCCCGATCGGGTTCCTCACCATCCTGCTGACCGGGGCCGGGCTCATCGTGCTCGGTGTCATCGTCGGCCGGCGTCGGGGATTCACGGCACCCGGCCTCCGCCCGCCTGGCTGGCGTGTCCCGGGGATGTCGCTGTTCTCGGCCCTGTTCGTCGCCGGCATCGTCGTCTACTTCGAAGGCCTATTCCGGGCCCAGCGTCTGGCGGGGGTTGGTCGTGAATGGGACAGCTGGGCGAACTGGCTGCCGAAGGCCAGGGAGCTCTACGTCACGGGTCGCCTCGAACCCGAGTTCCTGTTGCTGGTGACGAGCCAGAGTCCCGGGTACCCCCCAGGGCCGGCCACGATTCAGGCTGCCGCCTTCCACGCGATGGGGTCGGCCGACACCGTCACGTTGCACCTCCAGTACTGGTTCCTCGCGATCGGCTTCGTCCTCGCAGTGGTCGGCCTGCTCGCGAAGAAGGTGCACGGCGCGATTCTCTTCCCGCTCCTCCTGGCGTTCCTCGTCGCGCCCACGGTCCTCGATTGGATCGTCACGGTATACGCGGACTTGCCGCTCGCCTATCTCGTCGCAGTGGCCGCGCTGGTACTGATCCTGTGGGTCGAGGAAGGGAAGGCCTGGCAGCTCGCGGCGGCGACCGTGCTCCTTTCGGCGGGGATGCTGACGAAGCGCGAGGGCATTGCCTTCGGAGCGTGCGTGCTGCTTGCGGGCTTCGTGGCGTCATTCGCGGATCGACGTCGACTCTGGCGACCCCTTGTGGCGGCCGGACTGATCGCGTTCGCGCTTGCCCTGCCGTGGCGGATCTGGTTCACGGCCCACGGCCTCCCAGGGGACGGCCCCGAGCTCGGATATGTCGGTGCCTTCTCGCACCTCGACGTCGTGTGGCCTGCCCTCAAGCTCAACGTGGACACACTGCTCGACGCGGACCTCTGGCGCTACGTGCCCGTGCTGGCGGCGGCGGCGATCGTGTTGGCCGGGCTCGCCGGAGTGTGGAGGCTCTCTCTGTATGCCGGAGTCTTCGTCCTCGCGGCGGTCGGAACGGGTACCTGGGTGTTCTGGACCAACCCCGTCGCGTTCAATGACGAGTGGCCGATCCACCGCTACACCGGGATCACCGTTCTCGTGCTCGCGGTGTTGGCGCCCCTTCTTCTGGCCCGGGCGTGGTCGGCCGCACAGGATTCGAGAGCTGCTGCGGAGCCACCAGGCTCGGACCTGCTCTTCCGGCGCTCGAGAGTCGCGTGGCTCGTCGTGCTCGTCGGTGTCGGCTCGCACTTCGGCGCCATGCTCGTCGGATACTCGGGCAGTGGGTTGCCCGGCGGCTTGCCATCGTCCCAGGGAGTGTCCTCCTGCGTCGCCGCGCCCGTCGCGGACGCGAGAGTTCGGGTCGTCGTCGGGTACGCCGACTCGTATCCCGAGGCGATGGCTCTGCGCGAGCAGGCGCACGCTGCCGGGCTTGTCGACGCGCAAGCGAGCCAGGACGGATGCGGTCGTGTCCGGGTCTTCGTCGATGACCTTCCGTCGCTCGCAACCTCTCAGGCACTTGTGGCGGCGGCGCAGGCGGCCGGCCTGCGGCCGACCGTCGAGCGTGATCCGGACGACTAGCGCCTTTCGAGTGGCAGCTCATGGCCGACGTAGACTTGCGGCCGGCAATGGAAGTCCGGCATGACGTGTAGCGCGACGGAGCGCGTTGTAGCCGTGATCGTCGATCGCCCGTAGGGAGACCGATGGTGAGACGGGTCACACGCCGCGTGCGAGTCGGGGTGACACGGGTCGGCGTCGTCGCCTGCGTCGGCGTCGCGTGCTTGGTCGGCGCGGGGAGGCTCGACGACACCGTCGCGGTCTTCGACTTCCGCGCCGACGCGAACGCCGCGGCGTCGTTTCGCGAGCGGACGTATCCGGAGTCGCCCTGGGTGGCGGGTAGCCCTGCGGTCATCGACGACGCGCGGCTCTGGATGCCCGAGGACGCCGAGTACCGAGTCGTCGAGGGCCGAGAGCTCACGATCGCGCAGAGCTCGGGGTACGGCCGGCACTTCCTGCTCACGTTGTTGCTCCCGAGAACCAGAACGGAGTCCGAGTCCGCGCCCTGGGTGTTCTGCTATGCCTGCACGCCCAGGACGCTCGGTTCGGAGTACGAGGTGCTCTCCGACTCGGGCGTCGGGTTTCTCTTCGCGCGGCGGCGCTCGTGACAGTCAGGGCGATCGTCGGGCTCGTGGTCTACAACCTCTTCTTGCTCGGCGTCGGCGCCGGTGTTCTGTGGGGCGTCCGCGGCTGGCGGTGGTGGACGGACTTCGTCCGGCTTGCCGGTGTCGCCTACTTACTCGGCGTCGCCTCGCTCATGACGCTGGTGACGCTGGAGCTCGTCCTCGGGATCCCGATCTCTTCGCTAACGATTTTCTCGAGCGGGCTCGCTCTGACCGCGGTCGGGCTGGCCGTGGGCCGGCTCCGCGCTCATTCGCTGCCCGGCCTGCGGCCGCCCGGCTGGCGCGCTCCGGGGCTCACCCTCTTCGGCGCCCTCTTCGTGGCGGCAATCGTCGTCTACCTCGAAGCGCTCTTTCGCGCCGATCGGCTGTCGGGCATCACGCGCGAGTGGGACAGCTGGGCGTTCTGGATGCCGAAAGCCCAGTCCCTCTACTACTC
>JACCVK010000169.1 GCA_013698195.1 Actinomycetota bacterium
CACCGGGACTCTGACGAGCCGCGCGTCAGTTCTGGGCTGTTAGCGCGGCCGGCGGTCGCGCCGCTTCGCTCGGTCGCCAAGGCGGGCGTCCAGTGCTCGCGACCGTCGCCGTGCCTGACGAACACGACCGCGCACGCGAGCGCGATCGGGAGCATGAGCGCCGGCCGGTGCCCGTACGCGGACAGCGTCAGCGCGGCGAGCAGACACGCAAACGTGACGATGCCGAAAAGGAGCGGTAGATCCCCGCGCATGGGCTTGCTCGGCGTGCCGGAAGATCCGCCGCCGAGCGCGGCGCCGTCGCTCGAACTCAACTTCCCATCCACCCTCGAGCCCCCTTCCCCTGTGCGCCAACGCTACCACCGGGTGGTCGTCTTTCCAAGCGTCCCCGACCGCTAGCAGACGTCTCGGACGGACGTCTAAGGCAAAGACGGAGACGCGTGGGAGGTACCGGGCCGGTCTGAAGCCGCGACGACCGCGGCTGCCCTTCCGTGGGGGCGAGTTCTCGCTTGCCCTACGAGCGGGCCACGCCCATCGTGATCCGGCCGATGTAGGCGTTGCCGCTGCGAACGAGCTTTAGCGTCGAGCGCGCGCCACCGTTCCGATAGATCGAGTCCGCCGCGTTCCGCGGATCCCGGTTCGGCCGCCGGTTGTAGGGCGCGCGCTTGTACACGACGTCTGTGAGCTTGTCTGGGAAGAAGAGCTGGCCCGTGTGCACGGTCGTCCCCCCGAGGTAGGCCTTCAGGTGGATGTGCACGGCGCGCCCCGGATACCACCCGGGATAGATCGTCTTGAAGATCGCGAGTCCCTGCTTGTCGGTTCTCTGGATGCCGCGGAGGAACGTGAGCCCGTCCGTCGACTGCTGGCTTGTCCCGGAGTACGTCCCGCCTGCGTCGCAGTGCCAGATGTCCACGGCCGCACCCTTGATGGGCTTGCAGCTCGAGACGTCGACGACGGTCAGCCGTAGCGTCAGGGGCACGCCGGACTTGCCTTCGGTGATGTTGCGCCGCACCTTGTCGCCCTCGACGTAGTACGGACCTTCGGTCATCTCCGGCGCAAGCACGCAGGTCACGAGCCCGGACGCGACAGCCGCCGGGCCGGAGCCGGCGGCAGCCGCCTCTTCCGCTTCGAGGAGCTCCTTGGCGCCGAGCGTGCCGACCCCGAGCGCGCCGGCGGCGAACCCGCCGAGCTCGAGCAAGGCACGGCGCCGCGTCAGGGAACGGTTTCCGTTCTTCGCCTCGTCCATGGCGGCAGAGTACGACGTCGGTCTGAGACGCGCCTAAGAGGCTCGTTAGCGTTCTTGAAGCAACCGTCGTCCCGCAACCGGTGTAGTGCTTCCCACCTAGGATCGTGCTCGATGCGCGGAACTCATCCGTTCTGGACGCTGGTCTGGATCCGCCTCGCGTTTCTGCTCGGCACGGCGGCAACGCTGCTGTGGGCGCCGGCGAGCGGGGACGCGATCGCCGCCACCCGCGCGTGGGACCCGGTTACCGATCTCGTGTTCGGCACCTTCGACCAGTGGGACGCCCAGTGGTTTCTGCAGATCGCGCGCGAGGGATACGACGAGATCTCAGCCGCGTTCTTTCCGCTCTATCCGGCTCTGCTCTGGCTCGGGGGCTCGTCGCTCGTCTGGGGCACGTTGCTCTCGCTTGTCGGCGCGGGACTCGGCGCCTGGATCGTCTCCGATATCGCGCGCGAGCGGCTCGGACCGGTCGAGGCGCGCGATACGGTCCTCATCCTCGCGCTCTTCCCAGCAGCGTTCGTGTTCACCGCCGTGTACTCGGACGGGCTCTTTCTCATGCTCTCAGCCGCCTCGTTCCTCGCGGCGCAGCGAGGGCATTCGTGGGCCGCGGGGATCGCGGGAGGCCTGGCGGTGGCGACGAGAGCGATGGGCCTCGCGCTCCTGCCCGCCCTCGTCTACCTCCTCTGGCCCAAGAGCCGCCAGAACGTGTGGCAACTCGCTCCGCTGCTGCTGTTGCCGGCCGCGCTCGGCGCGTATGCCCTGTACCTCGACCGCGAGGTCGGCAACGCATTCGCTTTCACCGACGCGCAGGCAACTGGCTGGGAA
>JACCVK010000171.1 GCA_013698195.1 Actinomycetota bacterium
GACATCAACCCGGTCACGCAGGAGTACGTCGAGGATCAGGTCGACCGTGCGGAGGACGACGACTTCGACGCGTTCGTCCTCGTGCTCGACACACCCGGCGGGCTCAGCTCGTCGATGCGTGGGATCGTCAAGCGCTTTCTCGCCTCGAAGGTGCCCGTCCTGGTCTACGTCTCGCCGCCGGGCTCGAGCGCGGACTCCGCGGGAGCCGTCATCTCGATGGCCTCCGACATCGCCGCTATGGCGCCACAGACCAACATCGGGTCTTCCACCCCAATCTCGCTCGGCGGCGAGGACATCTCGAAGGATCTCCGGAGGAAGATCGTCAACGACGCAGCGGCGTACATCGGCGAGCTCGCTCGCGAGCACGACCGAAACGTGAAGGCCGCACGCGAGATGGTCACGAAGGCCTCTAACTTCGGCGCCCGCGAGGCGCTCGAGCTCGGAATCGTCGAGGTCATCGCTCCCGGACTCCCGGCCCTGCTCCGGAAGATCGACGGCCTCGAGACGGTTCCGAAGGGATTCGTCCTCTCGACCGCGGGTGCGGAGATCACCGAGGTCGAGATGTCGTTCTGGCAGCGCGCGAGGGATCTCCTCGTCGATCCGAACCTAATCGCGCTCATGCTTTCGATCGGGCTGATCGGAATCGTGGTCGAGCTCTGGAACCCGGGGCTGATCTTCCCGGGCACGGTCGGCGCGATCTCGCTCATCCTGGGCCTCTACGGCCTGCAGGTGCTGCCGGTCTCGCTCGCTGGACTGTTTCTCATGTTGCTCTCCGCGGCGTTCTTCGTCGGAGAGGCGTTCGTTCCGACGCACGGCGCGCTCACGGTGGCCGGCGGCGTGACCTTCGTGCTCGGCGCTCTCATCCTCTTCGACCCTGCCGGTGAGGCGTATCAGGTCTCGCTACCGGTCGCGCTCGCCATTGCCGGAACGCTCGCTCTCCTGTTGGGCTTCGCACTGACGAGGGTCGTACGGGTCGCCCGCCGACCCGCCGCAGTCGGCGCTCGAGGAATCGTCGGCCAGGAGGGCGTCGTGCAGCGCGACGGGCTCGTCCGAGTCAACGGTGAGCTCTGGCGGGCCTCGAGCTCGAGCAACGCGCCGCTCGTTCCCGGCGAGCAGGTCCGGGTCGAGGATGTCCACGAGTTGCGCCTGGTCGTAGGATCCCTGTCACCAACCCAGGAGGAGCCGACCGGATGAACGTCACCCTGATCGTCCTAGCCGCAGTTGTCATCGTCCTGCTCCTCTTCCTCTTCGCCGCGGTCAAGGTCGCACGCGAGTACGAGCGCGGGGTGGTGTTCCGCCTCGGCCGCCTGCTGCCCGAGCCAAAAGGACCGGGTCTCTTCCTGCTCATCCCGGTAATCGACCGCATGGTGAAGGTCGATCTGCGAACGGTGACGCTGAACGTCCCGCCGCAGGAGGTCATCACCAAGGACAACGTTCCGGTCCGCGTCAATGCGGTCGCGTACTTCCGCATCGTCGACGCCAACGCGGCGATCGTGCAGGTCGAGAACTACATGGTCGCAACCTCCCAGATCGCGCAGACGACGCTGCGGTCAGTGCTCGGTCAGCACGTCCTAGACGAGCTTCTCTCCGAGCGCGACAAGATCAACGCGATCCTCCAGGGGATCATCGACGACTCGACGTCGCCCTGGGGCATCAAGGTGTCGGTCGTCGAAGTGAAGGACGTCGAGATCCCGTCAGACATGCAGCGGGCTATGGCGCGACAGGCCGAGGCCGAGCGCGAACGGCGCGCCAAGGTCATCTCGGCCGAAGGCGAGTACCAAGCATCCGAGCGGCTGAAGGATGCGGCCGCGGTCATGGCGCAGGAGCCGATCACGGTGCAGCTGCGCTATCTCCAGACGCTGCTCGAGATTGGCTCCACGAACAACTCGACCGTCGTCTTCCCGATTCCGATCGACATCCTCACCGCGCTCGCGAAGACGGCCCGCGGCGACGAGGGCTCGGGCTCCGGCTCAGGCTCGGCCCCGTAAGGCCAGCTCCGCAAGCAGAGCTCCGCAAGCAGAGCTCGTCCCGCTCGTCGACTCAGGCGAGCGGAGTCTCGTCGGCCGAGCTCGGCTGCTGCCCGTTCGACGACGGCGCTTTGTCGCCGGCACCGGCTTCGGCTTCGGCGCCCTCATCGGTCTCGGCCTCGTCATCCGAGACGACCGGCGCAAGCGCCGAGACGCGCTCGTCCCCGTCGCGTAGGCGCATGACGATGACGCCCTGCGTCGAGCGTCCGGCGAGCCGGATGCCCTCGACAGGCATCTTGATGACCGTTCCGCCCGTCGAGATGAGCATGACCTGGTAGCCCTCGCGCACGAGTCGCGCGCCCGCGAGCTCACCCTTTGCCTCCGTGAGCTGCACGGTTTTCACTCCGAGGCCTCCCCGACCCTTACGCGGGTAGTCGCGAATAGGTGTCCGCTTGCCGTATCCCTGCCGGGTGACGACAAGGAGATCTGCGTCGTCCTGGGCAACCATCGCCGCGATCACCTCGTCGCCCGAGCGAAGCGACATTCCGCGCACACCGCCCGTTGCCCGTCCCATCGGTCGTGCCTCGCGCTCATGGAAACGGATCGCCTGACCGCGTCGCGAGACGAGCATGAGATCGCTGTCGCCCGACGAGAGGAACGCCTCCACGAGCTCGTCGTCGTCCCGCAGGTTGATCGCGATGATTCCCTCCGACTTGAGCGGCGTGTTGTAGTCGGTGAACTTCGTCTTCTTGACCACGCCCTTGCGAGTCGCGAGCACGAGGTACTCCATCTCCGAGAAGTCGCGCGTGCGAATGACCGCGCGAACCTTCTCGTCCTGGCGGAACGGCAGCAGGTTCACGATCGCGCGGCCCTTGGACTGACGCGACCCGAGTGGCAGCTCGTGCACCTTGAGCCGGTAGACCTTCCCGCTCGAGCTGAAGAAGAGGATGTAGTCGTGGGTCGAGGCCACGAAGAGGTGCTCGATGTAGTCCTCGTCCTTGAGATCCATGCCCATGACGCCGATACCGCCCCGCCGCTGCTCGCGGTACGTCGTCACCGGGAGCCGCTTCACGTAGCCGGACCGCGTGATCGCGATAACCATGTCCTCCTCGGCAATCAGGTCTTCGAGCTCGAACTCACCTTCTGCACCGATGATCTCGCTGCGGCGCTCGTCTCCCTTGCCGTAGATCTCCTTGATCTCGAGGAGCTCTTCCTTGATGAGATTGGCAATGCGCGACTCGTCACCGAGCAAGGTCCGAAGCTCGCCTATGCGCTCCTGCAAATCCTTGTACTCGCCCTCCACGCGCTTTCGCTCGAGACCGGTGAGCGCCCGGAGCCTGAGGTCGAGAATCGCCTGCGCCTGAATCTCGCTCAGGCTGAACTTCTCCATCAGCCCGGCCCGTGCTTCGTCCGCATCGTCTGAAGCCCGGATCAGCCGGATAACTTCGTCTAGATGATCGAGTGCGATCAGGTAGCCCTCGAGGACGTGGGCGCGATCGAGCGCCTTGCGCAGCTCGTACTGCGAGCGCCGCGTAACTACCTCGCGCTGGAAGTCGAGGTAGTGCTGCAGCATGGCGCGCAGCGA
>JACCVK010000172.1 GCA_013698195.1 Actinomycetota bacterium
GTGTAGGAGCCCGCACTGGACGAGTCCACGTCGCCGACGGCACGAACCTCCTGCGTACACTTTCCCGCCGTGTTCGACACACTCGGAGACAAGCTGCAAGCGGCGCTTGGCGATCTGCGGGGCAAGGGGCGCTTGGACGAGGACTCCGTCTCGAAGGCGATGCGCGAGGTGCGCCTTGCGCTTCTCGAGGCGGACGTCAACTTCGAGGTGGCCAAAGACTTCACGGCGGCGGTCAAGGCGCGCGCGCTCGGTCAAGACGTCACGAAGAGCCTGACGCCGGGCCAGGAGGTCGTGAGGATCGTGCACGAGGAGCTGACCGCGTTGATGGGGTCGGGCGACTCGCGGCTCGCGTTCGGAAAGCCCCCGACGGTGATTCTCCTCGCAGGGCTCCAGGGCTCAGGCAAGACGACCGCAGCTGCCAAGCTCGCTCTCCTGCTCCGGCGGGAGGGAAAGCAGCCGGCTCTCGTTGCCTGCGACCTGCAGCGCCCAGCGGCGGTCGAGCAGCTCAGGCAGCTCGGGAGGCAGATCCAGGTCCCCGTGTTCGCTCCCAGTCCGAGCGATCCGGTGGCCGCCGCGCGCGACGGGCTGGACGAGGCGCGCAGGGATGGTCGCGATGTCGTGATCCTCGACACCGCGGGCCGACTGCACGTCGACGCCGAGCTCATGGACGAGCTCGAGCGCGTTCGCGCCGCGACCAAGCCCACGAACGTGCTCCTCGTGCTCGACGCTATGACGGGTCAGGAGGCGGTGAACGTCGCGACGGCATTCCAGGAACGCGTCGCGTTCGACGGGGTCGTGCTCACGAAGCTCGACGGCGATGCACGCGGCGGCGCGGCGCTCTCGGTAAAGGCCGTCACCGGCAGACCGGTCAAGCTCGCTTCCGTCGGAGAGAAGCTCGACCAGCTCGAGTACTTCCATCCCGACCGGATGGCGTCGCGGATCCTTGGCATGGGCGACGTGCTCACGCTGATCGAGAAGGCGGAGGCAGCGGTCGAGCAGGACGAGCAGGAGGAGATGGAGAGACGCCTGCGGGCGGGCGAGTTCACGTTCGACGACTTTCTCTCCAGCTACCGGATGCTGCGCAAGATGGGGCCGCTTCAGGGCGTGCTCAAGCTCGTCCCGGGAATCGGGAAGCAGCTCCAGGGTCTCGACGTCGACGAGAGCCAGCTCGCGCGCGTCGAGGCGATCGTCCTCTCGATGACGCCGCACGAGCGAGCCGTGCCGCACGTCATCAATACGCAACGCCGTCGCCGGATCGCGGCGGGCAGCGGCACGTCGCTCGACGAGGTGAACAAGCTCATGGCCGCCCGCAAGCAGATGGCCAAGATGATGAAGCAGATGGGCAAGGGCAAGGTTCCGACCTTGCCCGGGATGCCGCCGGGAAAGGCCAGATAACCTGTCTCGCTCGAATCGATTGAGAGAGGCAGGTGTATGGCCGTAAAGATCAGGTTGACGCGCGTCGGGTCGAAGAAGAATCCGATCTATCGCGTCGTGGTCGCCGACTCGCGCTCACCGCGGGACGGTCGCTTCATCGAGATCGTCGGGCGCTACAACCCTCGCACGGAGCCCTCGACGATCGACCTCGACCAGGACAAGATCGACGACTGGATCGCGAAGGGTGCCCAGCCGACCGCGCCTGTGGCGAAGCTCATCAAAGCAGCTGCTTCCGGCGCGAGCGCCGAAAGCGGCTAGGACGTCCTATGCGTGATGCACGCACCGGCGGATGTCGGTTCACTCGTCACTCGTCGCGAAGCGGAAAGTGACGTGGCGGAGCTACTCGAATGGATCGCGCGCCGGCTCGTCGACGAGCCAGACGCCGTGCGCGTCGAGACGGAGGAGCGTGAGGACGCCGTCGTGTTCCGCCTTCACGTCGCGCCCGACGATGTCGGGAAGGTGATCGGGCGGCAGGGCCGCCTCGCGCGCGCTCTACGCAGCATCGTGCGGGCGGCGGGGGCACGCGCCGACCGCCGCTTCGTGCTCGAGATTGCCGACTGACCGCGAGGACGAGCGCGACGAGCGCGTGCTCGTCGGCCGGGTCGGCCGTCCGCACGGCATCGACGGCGCGTTCGTCGTCGATGAGGGAAGCGACGATCCGCGGCGGTTCGAGATCGGTGCGAGCCTCCATGTGAACGGCGAGCCCGCCGCGGTCGTGCTCTCGAGGCGGGTCGGAAAGGGACGGCGAGCCATCAAGCTCGATCGGAAGGTAGAGCGTGGGGCGGAGCTGACAGTCCCACGCGGCGAGCTGCCGCCGACCGACCCGGGATCGTTCTACGTCGCCGATCTGGTGGGTCTCGAAGTTGTCGAGGACGGTGAACGGGTCTTGGGGGTCGTACGCGACATACATCCCGGGCCTGCGAACGACGCCCTGGAGCTCGACACCGGGCTCCTGCTCCCACTTGTCGAGGACTGCGTCGTCGCCGTCGACGTTTCCGCGGGCCGCATCGTCGTTGCCCGAGGATTTGCGGACGACGGGTAACCTCGCCGGGTGTCTCTGCGTCTCGACGTGTTCACGCTCGTGCCGGACGCGTTCGCGTGGATGCGCGAGCGGAGGCCGCTTGCCGGAGTGCTCGGCTCGGGTCTCGATTTTCGCGTCTTCAACTATCGGGAAACGACGCCGCTCACCGCCGGTCAGGTGGACGACGAGCCGTACGGCGGGGGGCGAGGGATGGTGCTGCGCGTCGACGTCGTGGCCGCGGCGCTCGACGCCGTGTACGGCGGCGTTCCCGAGCAGCGCGTCCTCGCGCTGAGCCCGCAGGGCCGCCAGCTCGACCAAGAGCTCGTCGAGGAGCTCGCGCGCGAGCCCGCCTTGACGCTGCTCTCAGCGCGCTTCGAGGGCTTCGACCAGCGGATCCTCGACCAGTTCGCGACCGACGTCGTCTCGATCGGGCCCTATGTGCTGTCCGGCGGCGAGATTCCGGCCATGGCAGTCGTGGACGCCGTCGTACGGCGACTTCCGGGCGCGCTCAGCGACGGGTCGGGTGAGCTCGAGAGCTTCTCCGCCGCGCTCGACGGCGGCCTCGAGTACCCGCAGTACACGCGTCCGGCCGAGTTCCGCGGCTGGAGCGTCCCCGAGATCCTTCTCTCCGGCGATCACGGACGGATCGAGACCTGGCGCCGCGAGCACGTGCGGAGCCGGAGCGACGAGCAGACCATGACCAGGGCATGAGCAGGGCATGAGCGACCGAGACGACTGGTCGCGGCCTCCCGTCGAGACACCGCCCGAACCGGCCCTTCCCGAACGAGACGCGTGGGAGCGGGAGGTCTGGAGCGACGACGGGCACGTCACGGAGCCGCCGGACGCGGGGCAGCAACAGGAGCGGGAAGACGGCTTCCATCATCCGCTCGACCGCGTCACGGGCAGGCTTCCGCGCAGGACGCGAATCGTCGTCGACTGGGTCGTGACGATCGTCGGTGCGGTGGCGATCGTCCTCGCCATCAAAGCCTGGGTCGTGAACCCGTACCGCATCCCATCCTCGTCCATGGAGCCGACGCTCCACTGCGCTCGCCCGGCGACCGGTTGCGAGGCTCGCTTCTCCGACCGCGTGCTCGCGAACCGGTTCGTCTACCACTTTGTGGATCCCGCGCGCGGTGACATCGTCGTCTTCGAGACGACGCCCGCCGTCTTCAGGAACTGCAACGCGGGCGGGACGTTCGTCAAGCGCATCATCGGACTTCCCGGCGAGACCCTCCGCCTCCGGATCATCCAGGGTCGTGAGTTCGTGTACATCAACGGCCGCAAGCTCGACGAGCCGTACGTCCAGCCGAGCCGGCGCGGCTTCGGGCCCGAGAAGACGTACAAAGTGCCCGCGGGGCAGTACTTCCTCATGGGCGACAACCGCTCGTCGTCCTGCGACTCACGGCAGTGGGGCGGGCTCCCTCGAGACAACATCCTCGGCAAGGTGTTCATGACCTACTGGCCGCCGCAGCGGATCTCCTTCCGCTAGCATCGTTCGGCCGATCAGCCAACCGAATCCGGTCCTGGCGGCGCTTTCTTCCTCATGAACACGACGATCGAGAGCCTCGAGCAGCGCAACATGCGCACGGACCTGCCTCAGTTCAAGGCCGGAGACACCGTCCGCGTCCACTTCAAGGTCATCGAGGGCAACCGGCAGCGCATCCAGGTCTTCGAAGGCATCGTCATCAAGCGCCAGGGTGCCGGCTTCCGGGAGACATTCACAGTGCGCAAGCAGTCGTTCGGGGTCGGCGTCGAGCGCACCTTCCCGCTTCACTCGCCGAAGATCGAGAGGCTCGAAGTCGCCTCGATTGGTGATGTGCGACGCGCAAAGCTCTACTACTTGCGCTCGAGAGTGGGGAAAAAGGCGCGCGTCCGCGAGCTCCGGCAGGGCTAGCGACTATCCTCGGCCGGGTGGCCGCGAGCTCACGTCGAACTAGCTCCCGCTCGTCCGGCCAGCGACTCCTCGCACACGATCGAAAGCTCGGAGTCCGCTTCGTCGCAGGCGCGGATGAGGCTGGACGCGGCTCGCTCGCAGGCCCGCTCGTCGTGGCCGGGGTACTCCTCGACTACGCTGCACTTCGCGGTCACTGCGTGCGTCCGCTGGCGCTCCTGAACGACTCGAAGCAGGTCGCGCCGGTCGATCGCGAGCAACTCTTTCGCGCCGTGACGGCGTGCGCGACGCAGATCAGCATCCGGGTCTACTCGGCTCGCGAGATCGATCGTTCGGGGCTCCATCGCTCGAACCTGGCCGGGCTAAGGGCTGTGCTCCGGGATCTCCACCCGCGCGCGGAGGCATGCCTCGTCGACGGCTTCCGGCTCGGCCCGACGGCTCCTCCGCACCGAGCGATCGTCGACGGTGACACCCGTAGCGCGGCGATCGCAGCGGCCTCGATCGTTGCGAAGGTCCTCCGGGACCGCGTAATGCGGCGACTCGACTCGCTCTATCCCCGGTACGGATTCATGTCGCACGTCGGCTACATCACGCCGGCGCACTCCGAGGCTGTACGCGCCTTCGGCCCGTCCGAGCTCCATCGCCGGTCGTTCGACGCCGCCTGCTACGACGCTTCACGCTACGACGCCGCGTGAACCGCGGCGAGCGCCTCGCGCTCAGGCACTACCGCGTGCGTGGCTACCGGCTCCTCGGGGCGAACGTACGTGCCGCCGGGTACGAGCTCGACCTCGTCGTACGTCGCGGCCGCCGCGTCGTCGTCGCAGAGGTGAAGGAGAAAGGGGGCGGCGGCTACGGTGATCCGCTCGAGATGATCGGGCCTGAGAAGGCGAGGCGCGTGCGGACAGCCGCGGGTGCTTGGCTCGCGACACATCCCGAGCTCGCGGGGCTCGACGTCGAGCTCGAGGCGGTCGGCGTTCGCGGCCGCCACGTCGAGCGAGTTCCGCTCGAGTAACAGGAGGAACGCCGCGCAGGGTCGAACTAGACCGCGTGGGCCAGACGCAGACCGCGCTCTACCGAGGGCTTGCGGAAGAGGGGCTCCAGCTCTCGTGGTCCGAGGCGGAGCTCCCCGAGCGCGAGCGAACCAAGCACGTCCACCGCCTCCATCCCTACCTGGGGAAGTTCGTTCCCCAGCTCGTCGAAGCGTTGCTCGGCCGCTATGTCCGACCGGGTGGGCGCGTGCTCGATCCCTTCGCAGGCTCGGGCACGACCCTCGTGCAAGCGCTCGAGTCGGGCCACGACGCAGTCGGCGTCGACATCGCCGCTTTCAACTGCCTGCTCATGCGGGCGAAGACCGCACGTTACGACCTCTTCTCGCTCGAGCACGAGCTGCGGGACGCACTGTCGCGTCGCGGCCGTACCCGGCGCCGTCCGAACGGGTTCGTGCGCGACTGGTACGCGCCACGTGCTGCCGCCGAGCTCCTCCACTTCCGCGAGCTTGCGCCGGAATACGAGCACGCTGAGGTGCTGCGCGTGGTGCTGGCGCGAGCAGCTCGTTCGGCGCGGCTCACGAGCCACTTCGACCTCGAATTCCCGCGTGCGCCGACGATTGGGCCGTACTGGTGTCACAAGCACCGGCGTACGTGCACTCCGGTCGCGGAGGCGGACAAGTTCATCGCCCGCTATCTCATCGACACGCTCGAGCGGATCAAGGCGTTTCAACGCGTTCGGCACCGTTCGCGCAGAGCCGAGGTGATCCACGGCGACGCCCGCGACATCGACCTTGCCGATCGCTTCGATGCCATCCTCACCTCGCCGCCCTACCCGGGTCTCATCGACTACCACGAGCAGCATCGCTACGCATACGAGCTTCTCGATCTCGACGACCGGCGCGAGCGAGAGCTTGGTGCTGCGTCTCGAGGCACGAGCCGCGCGGCGGTCGACGAGTACGTGGTGGGCATCGCAGCGGCGCTATCGAACGTGCTCCCCTCGCTCGCGCCGCATGCTCCGGTGATCGTCGTGGTGAACGATCGCCGCGATCTCTATCCGGCGATCTTCGAAAGCGTGGGCCTCGAGGTCGTCGAACGACTCGAGCGGCACGTGAACCGAAGAACCGGACGTCGCTCGGGCGAGTACTACGAATCCATCTTCGTCACGGCGAGGACGTCGTCGGAGCTCGCTCCTCACCGTTCGAGCCGTGCAAGCAAAACGTGAGAAATGCGTGAGCGCCAGCTCGCACCGACCGAAGGCGCGGTTAGCCTGACATGAATGCCAGGAAAGGGGACAAAATGCGAAAGCTCGTGCGCCGGGGGCCGTCTCCGGCACTGGTAATTGCCTGTCTCGCATTGCTCGTCGCGCTGGGTGGGACAAGCGTCGCCGCCGTGAGCCAATTGAGCAGAAACAGCGTCGGGACGGCTCAGTTACGCAACTCGGCCGTGACGAATCCGAAGATCCGCAACAACGCGGTGACGTCGGCCAAGGTCGCGAACCGCTCGCTTCTCCGCTCGGACTTCGCTCCAGGCCAGCTTCCGGCGGGACCGACTGGACCGCAAGGCCCGGCAGGGGCTGCGGGTCCGGCAGGCCCGGCAGGCGCGGCGGGAGCGAAGGGAACGATCGGAACGGTCGTCGTCCGGAACCAGTCGGCCTCAGTGACGGATGCCGTCGACAACAACCAGGTCTATGGAACCGCCGAGGTACAGGCTCTGTGCTCGTCCGGCGAGCTCGCGATCTCGGGAGGCGCCGGCTGGAGCGACAGCAACGCGGGGCTCGAGCTCTTCCTCGGTCGGATCACGCCCGTGACGAACGCGACGAACCAGGTGATCGGCTTCCTGGGCTCCGGGCTCAACGACACCGGACAGTCGAGCACCTTCACGGTCTACTCGCTCTGCTACACCCCCTGACGTAGCACTTTTGGTACGAAGGCGTGTCCCACCCGACACGCCTTCGTGCCTACCGTGGCGCAGATGCTCGCCCGTGCGGTGACCCACGCAATCGTCGGCCTCGAGCCACGACGCGTCGAGGTCGAAGCGCATCTCCAGACGGGCGTACCGGGCTTTGCGATCGTCGGCCTTGCGGATCGCGCGGGACAAGAGGCGAAGCACCGCGTGCGGAGCGGCGTCGTGTCCGCTTCGCTCGAGTGGCCGCTCAACCGGCGCATCACGGTCAACCTTGCGCCCGCTGCGCTCAGGAAGGAGGGCTCAGGCTTCGATCTCCCGATCTCGCTGGCTGTCCTCGCCGCGACGCGTCAGCTTCCGCCCGAGCGGCTCGTCGAGCACGCGTCGGTCGGCGAGCTTGCGCTCGACGGGCGCGTCCGCCCCGTCGCTGGGACACTCTCCATCGCCGAAGGAGCCCGGCAGGCCGGGCTCGGCCGCATGGTCTGTGCGGCGGAGTCCGCACCCGAGGCTGCGCTCGCCGGAGTCGAGCCGGTGCCTGTTCGTCATCTGGCTGAGGCAGTCGCGTATCTCCGGGGCGAGATCGATGCACCGGAGTTCGATCCACTCTCGGAGGAGGCGCTCGAGGGCGTGAGCGTGCCGGACCTTGCGGACGTGCGCGGGCAGGAGCGGGCGCGCCGAGCGCTCGAGATCGCGGCTGCGGGATCCCACAACCTTCTGCTGGCCGGCCCGCCGGGCACCGGTAAGTCCATGCTTGCGAAGCGCCTGCCGGGAGTCCTCCCGCCGCTCACGCGGCAGGAGGCGCTGGAGGTGACGCGGATTCACTCCGTGGCGGGCCTGCTTCCTCCGGGGAGGCCGCTGGTCACGGTGCCACCATTCCGCGCCCCGCATCACGGGGCGTCGGCACCTGCGATCGTCGGCGGGGGCTCAGCGCCGCGGCCGGGAGAGGTTTCGCTCGCCCATCGCGGTGTGCTCCTGCTCGACGAGTTGCCCGAGTTTCCACGGCCCGTTCTCGAGGCCCTCCGCCAACCACTCGAGGACGGCGTCGTCGCGGTCGCCCGCACGGGTGGGCATGCCATCTTCCCGGCGCGCTTTCAGCTCGTCGGGACGATGAACATGTGCCCCTGTGGCGGCCGCGGCGACCCAGGTCAAGAGTGCGGATGCACCGCTCAGCGGCTCGCCGCCTACCGTGAGCGCC
>JACCVK010000230.1 GCA_013698195.1 Actinomycetota bacterium
AGAACGCGACGTCGAGATAGGACGGCAATCCCGGCAGGTGTCGCGCGCCTGCGCCGTAGGCGACGAGGACGACAAGGAGCACGGCGAGCGAGGCCGCCCGCCGGCGGCTCAATACGGTGGTTGCTCCGCCCACCAGGGGCCGAGCGCCTTGAAGGCGTTCCAGAACTGCGTCTTCTCCGCTTGGCCGTCGAGCGACTCGTCGACGGCGGTCGTTACCAGCGCTTCGATCGTCGGCGTGAAGCGCTGAATTGTGCCCGTCGATTCCACCGGGAGCTGCTCGGCAAGGGGGAAGTGCAGGTCGTTGACGAACGCCGCAACCTGCTCGCCCATGACCACGACGAGCTTCGGCTGGACGATGTGCAGCTCGCGGGTGAGCCATGCGGACGCGTCGGCGGGATCCTCCGTGCCGAACTTCAGGCAGTTCGTCCCGTACACCGCCAGCGGGTCGACGCGTAGGCGCTGGAGCGACTTCAGGATCGCCTGCCCGGTGCGTCCGAAGAATGCGACGCCTTCCTGGATCTCCGCGGGCTGCGGCGAGAACTTCAGAAGGAAGATGTCACCCAGCGGATGGCCCGAGCCGACGACCGGGACGCGGAGCTCGTCGCCCGCCCGCCGAAGCTCGTCCCCGAGGTCGTTGATCTCGGCGATCGCCTTGGCGAGATAGCGCTCGTAGATCTCGTCGGTGGGCACGGCTGCGGGCACGAGGACGGCTGAATCTTCCCCGTTACAGGACCTTTTCCTTGACCTGGGCGACCCATTTGAGCGATTGGAGGTACGCGAGCGACTTCGGGCGACGCAGGATCTCGGCGGAGCGGAGCGAGAGCAAGAACTCTTCCGGGCCCTCGAAACGGCGCATCCGGACAGCTCCGGTTCCGACTCCCTGGAGTACATGGGCATCCGAGCCGGCGCCCTGGAGCAGCCTGTACTTGCGGGCGAACCTGAGCGCCTCGTCGTTGAACGAGTCCCGCATGAGCCTCGCGTTGAACACCTCCAGCACATCGATTTCGGCCACGTGCCGGTGGAGGGTCGCGGGGTCCGGAATCGCATGCATACGGTCGAACGGGTGAGGAAGGTAGACAAGCCCGCCCTGCTCGCGGATCGCCGCGAGGGTGTCGCCGAACGACATGCCGCGCGGGATCTCCTCTTCGAGAAAGAGGCCGATGATCTCGCCTTGATCCTTGGTCTTGACCTCCTCGCCCGGGATCACGACGAGATCTCGGCCCGTGGCGAGTCCGGCGGCCTCGAGCGCGCCGCCGAAGACGTTGTGGTCGGTGACCGCGATGCCGCCGAGTCCGATCTCCTCCGCATGGTCGAGCAGGTCCGCGGCCTCGATCGAGCAGTCGTGCGACCAGTTCGTGTGCATGTGCAGATCGACGGCGATCCAGTCGCGGTCGGCGAACGGATCGTCTTGGCGCCGGTCTCGGCGTTGACGTGGCTTCCTCGCGAGTCGCGAGTAGACATCGTCGAGTTGGGTTGCGACCGCGTCGAAGCTCTGTTCCAGAGCGTGAGCACGCCCCTCGCTGCCCAGGCGGTCTCGCAGCGCGGCGTCGGAGACCAGTCCGACCACGGCATCGGAATCCGTGACGGCGGCTCCGCACGCCGCAGCTTCCAGCGCAAGTCGTTCCTCTCCGCCGGGAGCCGGGACGAAGATGGCCGCCTCGCCGAGAATCTGAGCCCGTTGGTCGGGACGCCGAACCGAGCGGACGTGTGTCCGCGGGCGCAACGCTCGCGGAATCGCGGGTCGATAGGCGAGGGGCTTGGTGTGAAGAAGGTGCAGTTCCCAGCCGGGGAAGTCGTGCAGCGACCGAATAAGCGCTCGCGTGACGGGCCTGCCAGCGATCTCGAGCTCGAGCGCGATGACTTGACGCTTCTTGCGCGGGGAGAAGAGATCGGTGTCGACCCCGAGCGGGACGATCCGGTAGTCGCCTTCGAACCTCTCGGCGGCGGCGGCCATCGTCTCCTCCGAGGTCGCGAGCAGCGCATCCACGCGGATTCGGAGTCGGTCGCGACGCGAGCGGCGCGCAGGGTAGACAAGCCGCTCGGGAGAGAAGAACGTCGCGGCCGTGAGTGCGTGAGTGGAGGTCAGCGCAAGATACGAGAGGCTCGGCAGCCCGGGCTCGACGCCATGGACGACGTCGTACTGCCCCGTGCCGAGAGCGAGCAGGAGGTTCGCACGGACGCCAACCGGTACGCCGATGTTCGTTCGTCGTGAGATCGGAATCGAGGGACCGACGGCGATGATCTCCCGATCGAGCCGACGCTGGAGGGCGCGACGGCCGTCGAGGAGGTCACGCGCGCGGGACGACGGCGCGAGCACCGTCACGTGGTGCCCGAGCCGGCGGAGCGCTCGCGCCGTCCCGTCGACATGCGTGTTGATCTCGTGCGGTTGCGACCACGCAAACGGCGTGACGAAGCAGATACGGAGGCTCACCGGAACCAAGGTACAACTTGTAACTTGGCCGAATGACCGAGGTCACGATCAAGGCGCGGGCCAACGGCCCGTACAAGGTCGAAGGGCCGGTGCGCATCATCGACGCCGAGGGGAACGAGTTCGTGTTGCCCGAGGGGCGCGCCGTTGCCCTCTGCCGCTGCGGGCACTCGAGAACGAAGCCGTTCTGCGACAAGTCGCACCGGCGCGTCGGCTTCGTGGCGGACGACAGCGCGCCACGCCTCTGAAGCCGTAGGGGCCGGGCATGCCC
>JACCVK010000245.1 GCA_013698195.1 Actinomycetota bacterium
GCGCGATCCGCGACACCGATCCCGATTGCTGGCAGTCCACGACCTTGGTGTGACGACAATCCACGAGCAGGCGGATCTCGAGGTCGTGCTCGAGCGCACGGTCGGAGGGCTCACCGTGAAGGACGCGGCCCGCGTGCTTTTCGACGGACGAGCCGAGGCAGAACGAGATCGAGAAGGCGCGACGGAAGCTCGACAAGCTCGTGGATCGAGGACACGCGCGGCGTGATGACGACGCCGATGGAACGGCTCGCTACTTCGGGTGGTGGAAGGCCGCGTGACCCCCGTGACCCCTACCGTGACCCCTGCACGCTGCTCACGCCTGCCTCACGGCTTGGCTTATTCAAGCCACACGCTGGGGGTCACGCAGGGTCACGCACGATTGAGGCTCACGGCGTCCTATAAAGAACAGGACGCGCGTGAGGGGCTGGCGGTTTTTAGAGAGGGCCCGCGCCGTGACCCCCGCCCTGGAATTTCTCTCCCCGATACGGCGGCACCCGATGCATGACCGGCGGAAGTGCGCCGAACCGGGCTGCGAGACGCACTTCATCCCGAAATCGACCCGAACCGCTTCTGCCTCCGCCACCGCAAGACCGGACCCGTCGATCCCGAGCACTACCGCAAGTACGGCACCGCTCACCGGCGCCTGCGCAAGCAGTGGGCTTCGCGAGTCTCCCGCGGCGGCGTCACCTGCTCGAGATGCGGCGAGCTCATCGACCCGCGCGACAGGTGGGACCTCGACCACGTCGACGGGGGCGGACCGCTGGAGTACCACGGCCCTTGTCACGCTCGCTGCAACCGGGCGACGAACCGTGCGGGTGAAGCCCGGCACTGGGATTCGATGTCGAGGATCTGGTGAGCAAGCGCCTTCGCACGTGGTTTCGAGGCGACCGAGCCGAGGTCGATCACTTCACCTCCGACGCCGCGCAGATCGGTCCCGAGGCCATGGGGGGGAGCTGCCGTCCTGTGGTCGCCCTTCGCGAGTCGCAAGGCAGGCTCTCCTCACACTTCTACTTGCCGAAGAAGGCTCGCTGGAGCTGCCTGTACTGCGAGGAGGAGAGTCGCGGCTTCGCGAGTATCTCGATGGCCTCATCCGCGACCTTCCTCTGCTCCGACGGAAGCGCCGGGGGGTTGCGATCCCAGCTCAGACGGGCGCGTACGTTCGCGTGGATCCTTGTCGTTTCTCGCGTGACCTCATCCGCGATTCGATGCAAGTCCAGCACCTGCTCGAGGAGTAACTGAAACTCGTCATCGGCAATCGGCACGACCGGCCAAGAGTACGACCTCGTCCAGGCAGGTCCTTCGCGCACCCGCCACACGTGCTCACCGAGCGGTCAGAAGATTGCGTCGGCCGCCAGATACAGGCCGTCTTCGAGCTAAACGACTCCCTCGCGCACGCGCCACTCGTGCTCACGGAGCAGCACACCCCGGAGCTCGGCGAGCCCGGCTGGCGGATCATCGAGGGCGCGATGATTCGCTCGCGGTCCACGATAGTGAGAGCAAGCACCTTTGTTCCCACTTCCAAGCCGCGTTCGAGCATGCTCGCGGTTGGCTCGTCGACGATCTGTGCCAGTTCGCTGATGAGCTCCGCGCTGACAGGAACGCCGGCGAGCATCATGGAGGCGATCATACGTTCGCCTCGCGCGCCATCGGCGCGAGATCTAGAAAGTGTGAAACGCCCGCGCGAGTCTGCGCGCCTGCTCAGGCGAAAGCCCGGGACGGTCGAGGATCAGGACGATCTCATCGACGAGCTCGCGCTGCCCATGGGGAAGCTCGAAGCCCTTTTTCCTCTGCAACTCAGCCTCAATGCCAGCATAGATTTCAGGCTTGGTGAGCGAACCGAGCTCCTCGACAACTCGGCGAAGCTCTCGGATCCGCAAGAGCATCTTGTGGTACTCGAGGTCATTTACGGACACCGCTGGCAAACGGTACCCGCACGCCGCGGATGCAAGACGGTGCGGGAGTCAGGCGGACTCGGACGAAGGGGCTCGCTGATAAATGGCGAAGCCGAACGAGCGGGCCGGCCTTTGGCGTCCCCGATTCCCCTTCCCCCTGGGGACGATGGGTTGCCGGCCCGGCCGCAAGTCTTCGTTCAAAGGTTCGGCTCG
>JACCVK010000315.1 GCA_013698195.1 Actinomycetota bacterium
TCCGATTGACGCGTATCCGCCCGAACCAGCGCCTCCGCGTCCTTCCGGACTCGTCGCGCGGCGTTCGCTCTACGAACACGCCTAGCGACGTCGTGCACTGGCAGCGCAGGGTCGAGAGCGAGCGCACGCCGGAGAAGCGCAGGCCGAGAGCGAGCAGACACATGTCGAGCCCGGCCGGCGAGGGTTCTCGCTGCAATCTGTCGGACGCCGGCCAGCTCGTCGTCCGAGTAGCGGCCCGTCGCAGAGAACTGCTCGAGCAGCTCGACGAAGGCGTTCGCGCCGGCTTCGAGCTCGTCTGCGCGGAGCTCCTGTCGGAACCCGAACTTCCAGGCGAGCTCTCTCGCCTGCTCCGAGAGCGACGGCGCAGTCGCGGCGATCTGTGCGAGCGCGACGAGACGACCGAAGTCGCGCTGGAGCCCGGCGCGTCGGTGCGAAGCCTGGTCGGGATGGAGCCGGTAGACGACGAGCAGCTCCTCGAGCGAGTCGGCTTCCGCGTGCGCGAGCACTCGGGTCCAGAGCTCGTAGTCCTCGCTCTCGCCGAACGACGTGTCGTAGCGCAGGAGATGCCGGTCGAAGAGCTCGCGGTCGAACACGACGGTGCTGTGGAAGAAGGGCGAGCTCGAGAAAAGCGACCAGCGCGTCACCGCTCGCCCTGGCTCGGGCAGATGGGCAGTGCCGAGACGCCCTCCCGCGTACAGCTCGAGCACTCCCGCGCCGACGAGCGCGACTCGAGGTTCCGCCTGGATCCGAGCAAGAGCTCGCTCGAGCCAAAACGGGAGCGCCATGTCGTCCGCGTCCATACGCGCGACATATCGGCCACGCGCGACGTCGAGTCCTCGGTTCAGCGCACCGGCAAGCCCCTGGCGCTCGTCGTTTCGGACGACGCGTAGCCGCGCATCGGGGAACTCCGCAAGAACCGCCGGGGTCGAGTCGGTCGAGCCGTCGTCGACGACGACGATCTCGAGGTCCGAGACGGTCTGGCGCGCGATGCTCGCGAGCGCCGAGCGAAGGTAACGCTCGCCGTTCGAGACGGCGACGAGCACAGAGACGTGCGGGACGGTCGGCACGGCGTCCCGTAGCCTACGGCGCGTGTCGCCCGGCCCTCCGTCGTTCGACCTCGTCGTCGCAACGGTCGGGCGTGTCGCGGAGCTCGAGCGCCTGCTGGACTCGCTCGCTGCCCAGGCTCACCGCTCGTTCAGGGTGATCGTGGTCGATCAGAATCCCGACGACCGTCTCGCCCCCGCTCTCTCACGCGACGATCTCGACATCGTCCGCCTGACCGAGGCGCCCGGTCTGTCGCGGGCGCGCAACCGTGCGCTCGATCTGCTCGCAGCCGAGGTCGTGGCGTTCCCGGACGACGACTGCATCTACCCCCCGACACAGCTCGAGCGTGTGGCAGAACGCCTTGCGCGCGACCCCGAGCTCGACGGCCTCGCGGCTCGAAACGCAGACCTCGACGGTCGCTCCGACCCAGGCTGGCCGTCGAGCGGCACACGCCTGACCAAAGCCAATGTGTGGAATCTGGTGGCCTCGGCGGGCATCTTCCTCCGGCGGAGCGTCGTCTCGCGAGTCGGTCGGTTCGACGAGCGGCTCGGTCTCGGGTCGGGCAAGCCGTGGTCGTCAGGCGAGGAGACCGACTACGTGATTCGCGCGCTCGAGGCGGGAGCGCGGATCGAGTACGACCCCTCGCTCGTCATCGAGCACGCGCTTGCAGCCCACGATCCCAAGGGTCTCCGAGTGCGCGGGCGTCGCGAAGGCTCGAGCGTCGGCTATCTGCTGCGCAAGCACCGCTATCCGCTGACCACACTCGCGCGCATGGCAGTCCGTCCGCTCGGCGGCGCCGGCGTCGCGCTGGCGACAGGAGATGTCGCGAACGCGCGCTTCCACGCCGAGACCTTCGTGGGGCGGATTCAGGGTTACGTCGGTGCGAGGCGCTCGAACAGCTCCGAGTGACGCGCGAGCCAGGGCTCGAGCGCGTACCTCTCGACCGCGCGTGCACGCGCCGTCGTCGAGTACCTGGGCAGGTCCGCAAGCACTCGCTGCACAGCCTCCGCAAGCTCTTCCGGACCAGGAGGTACGTCGCGTTCCCAGGTGTTGGGGTGCGACACGCCGATACCGGCCTCGTCGCCCACGAGCTCAACCGTCCCCCCGCTCGCCGGATATACGACCGGCAAGCCTGAAGCCATTGCCTCGAGCACGAGGGTCGGGCACGGATCTTTGACCTTCGTGTGCAGGAGGACGTGAGCTCGCCGGAAAACCTCGGGCGCGTCACGCTGCGCGTACTCCCCGAGGACGGCCACGTGCTCGTGCAGCCCGAGCTCCTGGACAAGCGTCTCGATCGGCGACGCGAGGCGCCGCCCCGTGACGAGGAGTCGCGCGGCCGGCTCCGCAGCAAGAAGCGCGGCAAGGGTTCGGAGCCCGAGCTCGAGCCGGTACTCCTGCGTCTGGTCACCGCCGAGCAGCAGCACCGGACCGTCAGCCGGCGGTCGCTCGGCCGGAGTGAAGAGCTCGACATCGACCGCGTTCGGCAGGATCTCCCACGGCACGGCCGGCTCGCCGAGGTAGAGATCGGCGGACAGCTTCGAGAACTCGCTCTGATAGAGGACATGACTCGCGGCCCGGATGCAGCGGCGAAGCGGTCGGTTGACTTCTTCGGTTCCGTCGCCCGCCCAGCCTGGGTAGCCGACGCCGTCCTGATTGACGACGATCGGAATGCCGCGTCTCCGCGCAAGAGAGAGCAACGGACCGAGATCGCGCGGCAGCCAGGTCGTTCCGAGATAGAGGAGGGAGAAGTCGGTCGGGCTGTTCGGGAAGCGCACGTTGAGCTTCTGCATCTTCACCGAGCCGCCGGCGGCTCTCTCACCCGGAGGCGGCACGCGATCGTGGCCGTAGAAGACGCGCACTCCCGGAGCAGGCTTCCCGGCAGCAAGCAGCCGCGCCCAGCGGGCTCCGGCTCGCGCGTAGCGGCCGGCTCGTGCGCCGCTCAGGTTCATCTGCTCATCTCACGAAGACTCGGGCATCTCGACGAAGCCGTCGAGCAGGTCGCGCCAGCGGGGGCGAAGCGCCTCGTACGAGTTCTCCTCCGCCGTCGCGAGGCCGGTGCGCCGCACCTCCTCCAGCTCAGCCGCTGGCGCTTCGGCCACGTGCGCCGACCACTCGACGAGCCCCTCGACGTCCTCGACGTCCACCATCCAGCCGTTCGACCTGTGCCGAACGAGATCCGCGGCCTGCCCGACCCGCGTCGTCAGGAGCGGCACGCCGACGGCCATCGACTCGAGGACCGCCTTCGGTCCTCCCTCCTCGCGCGAGGCGACGAGACAGAGGTCGATCGCCTCGTACGCTGTCGCGACGGCTTCGCTCGGCAGGAAGACGTGGCGGTACGGGACTCCGCTGCGCTCGAGTCCGGCCTTCACATATCCGCGCGACGGACCGGTGAGGAGAAATACGAGCTCCGGGACGCGCTCGCGTAGTCGCTCGGCGACGGCGACCACGAGATCCGGGCCTTTGATCAACTTTGGCTCGAGCCCCTCACCCCAACCCACGCCGTCCTTCTGGAACGACCCGACGACGTACGCAGACTCGGGCAGGTCGAGCTCGTGGCGCGCATGCCTCTTCGCAGCGGGCGTTCGCTGCCTGAAGGCCTCGACGTCGATGCCAATGGGAATCCGGTGCACCTTGCCGCTCGAGACCCCCGTTCCCAGCACGACCTCCTCCATGGCGCGATTCGTCACCTGGATGCGGTCGATCTCGGCGTGCCTGCGCTGCAACGTCTCGTAACAGGCATCGAACTCGGGCATTCCGGGCGTGCCGGGACGGCCGTGGAAGTAGGCGAACCCGAGTCTGTTCCCGCGGCGCTTGAACGGGTGCAGCAGCAGCCTGAACTGGCTCTCGTGGAAGATCGACTGGTCGCCGATGCCGTTGACCCAGGACTCCGGGCCGACGTGTATCCCGAGGCTCGACGCCAGCTTCGCGAGTTGGCGCGCCTCGTACGCCAGCACCCAGTCTGCGCCCTCCTGCGCGATGAACAGCCGAGAGTGAGCCGGCCAGCCACGCGTCCGAAGCCCGAGCGCGGCTCGTCGGAGCGGCCTTCCGACCGGCGCACCGGCCCGGCGTACGCGCGTGCGCAGGCTCACCAGTGACTTATACGTCCGAGACGGTCTCGGCGGGCTCGAGCCGCGAACGGAGGCGCTCGAGATCCGAGTCCACCAGCAGGTGCACGAGCCCGTCGAAGTCAAGCGAGGGAGACCAGCCAAGACGCGCTCGAGCGCGGGTCGGATCGCCGACGAGGTCGTGCAGCTCTGCCTTCCCGCGCTTCAGCGACTCGTCCACGCGCACATACTCCTGCCAGTCGAGGCCAACGCGGTCGAAGGCACACTGGACGAGCTCGCGCACGCTGTGCGTCTCGCCGGTCGCGATGACGTAGTCGTCCGGCTCGTCCTGCTGGAGCATGAGCCACATCGCCCGCACGTGATCGCCGGCGAAGCCCCAGTCGCGTCGCGCGTCCAGGTTGCCGATCTCGAGCTGGTGCTGGAGGCCGAGGCTGATGCTCGCGGCTGCGTAGCACACCTTCCGGGTGACGAAGTCGAGCGGGCGCCGGGGCGACTCGTGGTTGTAGAGGATCCCGGACGAGGCGTGCAGGCCGTAGTGATGGCGGTAGCTGCGGGTGATGAAGTGCCCGTATGCCTTCGCGACTCCGTACGGCGTCACGGGTGCAAGCGGCGTCTCCTCGGTCTGCGGGACGTCCCGCGGCTCGCCGAAGATCTCGCTCGAGGATGCCTGGTAGAAGCGGATCGAGTCGTCCACGCGACGCAGGGCCTCGAGCATCGACGTCACCCCCACCGCCGCGAACTCGGCAGTGAGAACAGGCTGGCGCCAGGACATCGGTACGAAGGAGGGGGCCGCGAGGTTGTAGACCTCGTCCGGCCGGCACGACGTCAACAGGTCGACAAGCGAGAGCTCGTCGAGCACGTCCGCCTGGAAGAGCTCGATCGCTCCACGCATGGGCGCGAGGTTCTCGAACGGAGTCGAGACCGGTTGCCGCACCGCTCCCGCGACGTCGTAGCCCTGCGAGAGCAAGAGCTCCGCCAGATACGAGCCGTCCTGGCCGGCGATCCCGATGATGAGCGCGCGTTTCGTGGCCATGACTGGGCTGCGCAGGGTTTCTGCGACCTGCGGGACCTTAGCGTCCCCGCCATACGGTGCGTCTCGGGCCGCGGTTAGCATCAACCCGCCGGATGGGTACCCAGACGCAGCCGCCGATGTCCTCGGGCCGGGCGGTGGACGAGGCTCGAGACAAGGG
>JACCVK010000331.1 GCA_013698195.1 Actinomycetota bacterium
CCTCGACGATGAAGAGCTCCGCGGCCTCCGGGTCCTTGATCGAGCAGTCGGCCAGCTTGCCCGGCAGCGACATGCTCTCGAGCGCGCTCTTGCGGCGTGTGAGCTCTCGGGCTTTGCGAGCAGCCTGGCGCGCGCGAGCCGCTGAGACGGCCTTCGTGATGATCTGCCGCGCTTCCGCGGGATTCTCCTCGAGAAACTGAGCGAGCTGCTGGTTGACAGTCGTCTTCAGCAGGCCCTCGACCGGCGGGTTGCCGAGCTTGGTCTTCGTCTGTCCCTCGAACTGCGGATTGCGGAGCTTGACCGAGATCACCGCCGCCAGTCCCTCGCGGACGTCCTCGCCCTCGAGATTGTCCTCCTTCTCCTTGAGCAGCCCCTTGTCCCTTGCGTAGCGGTTCAGGGTTCCGGTGAGCGCCGACTTGAAGCCGGAGAGGTGCGTGCCTCCCTCGGCCGTGTTGATGTTGTTCGCGAACGAGAAGACCGACTCCACGTACGAGCTGTTCCATTGCATGGCAACTTCGACCTGACCGTCGGCGCTTTCGCCTTCGAAGAAGATGACGTGCTTGTGAACTGCGTCCTTGGACTCGTTCACGTGAGCGACGAAATCCCTGATCCCATTCTCGTAGTGGAATTCGACGGTTTGCCCAGCAGCGCGCTCGTCTATGAAGACGATCCGCAATCCCTTTGTCAGGAACGCGGTTTCGCGCATGCGCTGGATCAATATCTGCTCCTGCCAGTCGATCTCCTCGAACACCTCGTGGTCGGCCATGAAGGTGATCGTCGTCCCGGTCTCCTTCGTCGGCCCGATCGCTTTGAGGTCGGTCGTCGGCTCTCCGCGCGCGAACTCCTGCCGCCAGATCTTCCCGTCTCGGCTGACCTCGGCAGTGAGCCACTCGGACAGGGCGTTCACGACCGAGACGCCGACCCCGTGGAGCCCTCCGGAGACCTTGTAGCCCTCGCCGCCGAACTTTCCGCCTGCGTGGAGCTTCGTGAGAACGACCGTCAGAGCAGGCAGACCCTGCTCCGCCATGACGTCGACCGGAATCCCCGATCCGTTGTCATGCACGGTGACGGAGTTGTCAGGATGCAGGAGCACCTCGACGCGATCCGCGCGGCCCGCGAGCGCCTCGTCGACGGAGTTGTCGACGACCTCGAATACCAGGTGATGGAGGCCTCGAGAGCCTGTCGAGCCGATGTACATGCCGGGTCGCAGACGAACCGGCTCGAGGCCTTCCAGAACGGTGATGTCTTTTGCGGTATACGCAGCTTCAGCCATTAAAAAAGCCCTGCAAAACCACTGTTTTGCGGGCGAAGAGAAGTCTACCAGAAACCGCGGTCGGAGCGGGCCCTCGCGAGACTTGCTCGAGCGGCTCTGACGACGAGCTCACGGAGCTCCGGATCCTCGATCGCAGAGGCCGCCGAGGCCGCTTCGCGGCTCGTCTCCGGCGACGCCTGGGGCGGTTTCGGAGCGCGCTCTTCGGCGGGCGCGGCTCCCGGTTCAGGGATAGGTCCGGGACGAAATCGGAGCTCTTTGGGCGCACTTTCGCCGGCCACTGCCGCGAGCTGCTCGGCGATCTCGGAGCGCATTCGGTCGAGCTCGAACGCCCAAGTCGCGGACGACGTCGCGACATGCAGCGTGCCGTCCCTGGCCACCCGCAAAGGCCACGCGTTCCGCGCGATCTGCTCACCGACGGCCGCGGGCCAGCACGCCGTCAGCTCTTGAAGGACGAGGCCCGCGCCGTCGCCCATGCGCGCCAGCCCGCGCTCGATCTCCTTGCCGATCCGCTCCATCAGGCCACCACGACCGCGCCCGGCGTGACGAACAGCGATTGCGACGGCTCTACGGGCAGAGCTGCAGCGGCCGTGGCGGTGACGATCGTCTGTCCCCCATCCGAGATGAGCTCGCCGAGCGCACGGCGGCGGTCGCCGTCGAGCTCGGATAGCACGTCGTCGAGCAGCAGCAGCGGAGGAACGCTGCGCTCGGAGATCACCGCCTTCTCCCCGAGAACGAGCGCCAGGACTGCGACGCGCTGCTCGCCCTGTGAGCCGTAACTGCGCAAATCGCGTCGTCCCGCTTCGATACGGATCTCGTGCAGGTGCGGGCCTGCGCCGGTAGCACCTCGCTCGAGGTCTCGCGCCAGACGTGCCTGGAGCTGCTCGCTGGTCACCGCGTCGCCTTCGTACGCCAGGGTGGCTTCCGGGAGACCGAGACTTGCGGCAGCATGCTCGAACGACGGCGAGAGCAGCGCGAGCGTCTCCTGACGCGCCACGACGAGGGTGGAGCCAAGTTCCGTAACACGCTCCGTCCACGGTCTGAGCGCATCGGGTGACGCAAGCCCGGCCGAGACCCGCCGGAGAGCCGCGTTCCGCTGTCCCACAGCCGTCCCGTACTCTCCGGGGAGTTGCGCCCTACTCGGAAACAGGCGCCCGAGGCTGCGGTCGAAGTACGCCCTGCGTGCGGCCGGACCGCCTTTGACGACACCGAGACGATCTGGGGTGAAGACGAGCGTTTGGAGCCTTGCTCGCAGTTCCTCCGCGGAGCGGAGCGTGTCCCCGTTCAGCCGTAAGCGGCGTGTGTCACCAGGGGCGAGCACCACGTCGACCTCGATTCCGACGTCGGCCCGGGTTCCCTCGAGCGCCACTCGTCCGCTCGACTCGCCGAACCGCACCAGGTAGGCGTCACTTCGCGCCCGCGGCGAGAAGCCTTGCGTTCCGACGTGCAGCGCTTCGAGGAGGTTCGTCTTGCCCGCTCCGTTCGCTCCCGAGACGAGGACCACCCCGGGTTCGAGTGAGAGCGAGAGCTCGGAGTACGAGCGGAAGTTCCGGAGCGTGGCGTGGTGGACGATCAGGCGACGATCGGGCGGCCGGCGATCAGGCGTGCGGCATTCAAGCGGCCGGCGCTCAATCAGGAAGCCGGATCGGCATGATCAGGTACCAGAAGCTCTCTTCTGGCGACGACAGCAATCCAGGACGGAGCGGGTTGATGAGGCGGAGCTGCACCGTGTCGCCGGCAACGGCCTCGAGCCCGTCCCGCAGGAAGTCCGGGTTGAACCAGATCTCGAGCGGCTCGCCAGCGTAGTCGATCTGCAGCGACTCCTTGGCCTCGCCGACATCTTGCGTCTGCGCCGACACCGAGAGCTCGCCCTCCGAGAATCGGAGACGTAGAGGCGCGTTCCTCTGGGCCATCACGCCCGCTCGTCGGATCACCTCGAGCAAGGGCCCTCGCTCCGTCGTCACCTCAACCTCGAAGGTCTCCGGCAGGAGCTGCTTGTAGTTGGGGAACTGTCCGTCGATTCGGCGCGTGGTGAGCCAGACGTCGCCGGCCCCGAAGACGACATGGTTCTCCTGCACCCCGAGCGCAATCGTCTCTGCGCCGGCTACGAGCCGCGCCAACTCTTGGAGAGCGCGAGCCGGGATAATCGCATCGAGCTCGGGCCCGGATTCCCCAAGCTCGGTTTCTTTGACCGATAGGCGGTACGAGTCTGTAGCCGCCATGGTCAGTCGATTGCCCTCGAACTGCACGAGGATTCCTGTGAGCACGGGACGGGACTCGTCGCGCGAAGCCGCGCGCGCGACCTTCTCGATGGTTCCGAGCAGTGTCGGGGCGTCGACCGTGTGGAGTGGAATATCAACGACGGGAAGCCGTGGGAAGTCCTCTGCGCTGAAGACGTTCAGCTTCGACGAGTAGCTGCCCGACGTCACGTGGAGCACCCCATCTGCAGGCTCGTACGAGAGCGAGACCTTGTCGGCGGGAAGGAGCTTGGCCAGGTCGGTCAACAACCGGCCAGGTACGACAACTGCCCCGTCACCTTCGACGTCGCCGCCGATCGATGCGCGAAGCGACACCTCCATGTCCGTGGCGGCAAGCATGAGGCGCCCCTCCTCCGGTTGGAGAAGAATCCCCGTCAGCACCTGAACAGCGCTACGCGTAGACAGACCGCGCGCCACGACCCCGAGAGCGGCGGCGAGCTTGTCCCGAGAGCAGGTGACTGTGAGCGCGGGCGCCGTGGCTATTTCTGTATTCATCTACTGAAAAGAGCTAGTCGTAGTCATAGGAGTCTGCATGACGGGGAAGACGCGTGCTTTTTGCCTGTTGTGCGGGGAAAACATCTGGGGAGAACGCTGTTGAGGACGGCCAACAGCATCCACAGGCCCTTGCACCGCGGGCGGTGGGACCAACAGTTTCAGCGAACCTGCTTGATCCGCGCAGTGAGTTCTTGCACAAGGTTGTACACAGACCGGTCTTCACGGATGAGGCGTCCGATCTTCGTAGTCGCGTGGATGACCGTGGTGTGATCGCGTCCACCAAACTCTTTGCCGATCTTCGGTAGTGACGAGTCGGTCAACTCGCGTGAGAGGTACATCGCGACTTGGCGTGGATACGCCACAGCTTGAGACCGGCGTGGGCTGACGAGCTCCTCCAGCGTCACACCAAACCTCTGCGACACCGCTTCCTGAATTCGCGGGATCGTGACCTCCGGTGCTGCGTCACCTTGTGGGAAGACGTCTTTCAGCACGTGCTCCGCGAGCTCCACGGTCATCGAGCGATCGGTCAGCGACGAGAAGGCGACGACTCGGGTAAGCGCCCCCTCGAGCTCGCGAATGTTCGAGGACACCCTGCCCGCAATGAACGTAAGCACCTCGGGATCGTCCACGGCGATCTGCTCGGTGTTGACCTTCTTGCGCAAGATCGCAATCCGCGTCTCGAGATCGGGCGGCTGGATGTCGGTGAGAAGCCCCCACTCGAAGCGCGAGCGCAGCCGCTCCTCGAGCGTCGCGATCTCTCGCGGGGGGCGGTCGGACGAGATGATGATCTGGGCACCGCCCTCGTAAAGCGAGTTGAAGGTGTGGAAAAACTCCTCCTGGATCCGCTCCTTGCCCTCGAAGAACTGGATGTCGTCGACCTGGAGGATGTCGTAGTTCCGATAGCGGCGTTTGAAGCCCTCAATCCGCTTGTCGCGGAGCGAGTCGATGAAGTCGTTCATGAACGTCTCGCTCGTGACGTAGCGCATCGTGAGCCGCCGTGAGTGCTGGCGCACGTAGTGCCCGATCGCCTGGAGTAGATGCGTCTTGCCGAGTCCGGTCTCGCCGTAGATGAACAGCGGGTTGTAGGCCTGCGCGGGGGCCTCGGCCACCGCGAGGGCGGCCGCGTGAGCGAACCGGTTCGACGAGCCGATCACGAAGAGGTCGAACGTGTACTTCGGGTTGAGCTCGACCTCGGGCCCTTGGCGGAAGGTCGGCTCCGGCTCGGGGCTGCGCGGCACCGGAGTGGATGGACGGGGGCGGTCCGGCGGCGGGTGCTCTGCGATCGAGAACGACACGACGATCTCCCGGCCCACGGACTCGCGCGCCGCATTCGACACGAAGCCGTGGAAGTGGCTCTCGATCCAATTACGGGTGAAGTCGTTCGGAACGGCGACTTCGAGTACGCCGTTGCTCAGTGAGCGCGGCTCGGCGTGGCCGAACCACGTGTCCCAGTTCGAGTCGCTGAGCGTCTGTCGTAGACGCTGCGCGAGCGCGTCCCAGACACTCTCCGCAGTCAGATCACCATGTGGTTCCGTCGAGTGCTCCACCCGTTGTCGTGGTCGAGGCGAACGGCGAGCATACCAGCGTCTTCGCGAGCTGCCAACGCGCTCAAAAGGCGCGCGAGTGGGAGAAAAAGAAGCCCATTTGCAGGCATTTCCCGTAACTCACAGCGCTATCCACAGGTGTGGATGAATCGTACCTTGGTTTACAAGGAAGAGAACGAGACGCGCGGCTGAGCAGCGATTTCAAGCACGGGCAGCGCGGCCTTGTTGTGGAAAACCTGAGGTCGGAGAGCGTCGTCTATACTGCCCATCCGGCCTGCCCAGCTTCTGTGAGGCGACGCAGCTATCCCCTTCTCGCAGCAACCCTCCCGAAGAACACTCCCAAGACGTGAAACGCACCTACCAACCGAACGTCCGCCGCCGAAAGCGCAAGCACGGGTTCCGCGCCCGGATGGCGACGCGCGGTGGCCGCGCGATCATCAAGCGCCGGCGTGCCCGGGGACGCAAGCGCCTCTCCGCCTGAGGGTCGCCCCTCGGTGCACCGCCGCTACCGGCTCTCCCGCTCGAAGGACTTCGACGCGGTCTACCGGCATGGGATGTCGGCGTCCACCCGGTACCTGACGCTCCACTGGTTCCCGCGGGACGGGGATCCCAGCGGCGAGCCGCGCCTCGGGCTCGCCGTGCCGAGATCTGTGGGCACCGCAGTCTCGCGAAATCGGATCAAGCGCCAGCTTCGCGAGGCGTGGAGGGCGCGTCTCGAGCAGGTGCCGGAAGGCAAAGACTACGTCCTCGTCGCCCGGCCGGGACTCTCGGAGCCGGCCGAGTCCCGCGGCGGGGAGTGGCTCGCAGCCGAGATCGGTGAGATGCTCGAGAAGGTGCGCTCGTGAGCTATCTCAGGCCGCGCTACCTCGGCATCGGCCTCGTGTACACCTGGCGCTGGACAGTCGGCTTGCTCACCCCGCCCGGAACGTGCAAGTACCACCCGTCCTGCTCGCAGTACGCGCTCGACGCATTCCGTGAATTCGGGCTCGTCCGCGGGCTCGTGCTTGCGGGCTGGAGGTTGCTGCGCTGCAATCCCTGGAGCCACGGCGGCGTCGACTATGCGCACGACCAGGCCGTCTTCCCAAGCCGCCGCTCGCGGGAGGAAAGAACGTGATCCTCGGCGGCGTCCTTACTCCCATCGAGAACGTCCTCACCGACGTTCTGGTCTGGCTGCACGAAACCGGAGGGCTGTCGTGGGCGTGGTCGATCGTCGCCCTGACCGTCATCGTGCGGATGCTGCTCGTTCCGGTTGCCCTCAGGCAGATCCACTCCATGCAGAGCCTGCAGATGCACGCACCGGAGATGAAGGCGCTCCAGCAGCGGTACAAGGACAACCGGCAGAAGCAGAGCGAAGAGCTCATGAAGTTCTACCGCGAGAACAAGATCAACCCGTACGCCGCCTGCCTACCGATCGTTTTCCAGATCCCTATCTTCATCGGGCTCTTCTTCGTTCTGCGCAATTTCGAGGACGAGATCTTCTGTACTCGAGGCAACTTCTGCAACGGAGACGCCGAGGCCCTGCCCCAGTTCGAGTCTGCGCTCGAGTGGCTGAACCTCGTCGACATCACGGCTGACACGCAGGCCGGCTGGGGTCCGCTGCTCCTCGTCGTCTACGTCGTCAGCCAGCTCACATCGACGTGGCTCATGTCGACGCAGATGCAGTCGACGGCTCAGCGCGTGATGATCATGGTGCTTCCGATCGTCTTCATCCCGTTCATCCTGAGCTTTCCGAGCGGCCTGATGATCTATTGGCTGACGACGAACCTCTGGACGACGGGCCAAGGACTGATCACGCGCAGGCAGATGCCGAAGCCTGCGCCGCCTCCGAAGCGGACGAGCCGAACTCCGCCAAAGGAGGCGTCGGCGAACGGCGAGCCGGGCGCCTCGGGCTCGACCAAGGCGGCGACAGCTCCCGTTCGTTCCGGTCCGCCGCGGAAGGTGAAGCGCAAGCGCGGAGGCAGGCCGAGACGATGAGTGAATCGGCGGCTGTCCGCGTCGAGGCCACGGGAGAGACGGTCGGAGAGGCAAAGTGGGCCGCGCTCCGCGAGCTCGAGCAGCTCATGCCGGGCCTCGATCGCGAAAGCGTTCGCTTCCAAGTCGTCACGGAAGGCGAGCGCGGGCTGCTCGGCGTCGGTTTCATGCCGGCGCAGGTGGTTGCGGAGGTGCCGGCGACACCGACCTCCGAGGTCTCGACGGAGGCGACTGCGGCCCGCGACTTCGTGCAGCGGATTGCCAACGCCATCGGCGCAAGCGTGTCCGCGGCGGCGGTCGAGCGAGACGGCTCGGTCACCGTAACGTGCTCGGGCGCAGACCTCGGCCTCTTGATCGGAAAGCACGGCCAGACGCTCGACGCCATCCAGTACCTCGCCAACGCCGTGGTCCGGGCAGAGGGTGGCGAGCATGCGGTCGTCGTCGATGCCGGCGGCTACCGCGCGCGACGTACCGCCTCTCTGGACACGCTGGCGAAGCAGTCGGCACGGCGCGCGAGCAGCACGGCGTCGCGGGTCGCGCTCGAGTCGATGACAGCTGTCGAGCGCAAGATCGTCCACGAGGCGCTGAAGGACGATCCGGAGGTCGAGACGATGAGCGAGGGCACGGAGCCGAACCGCTACGTCGTCGTGCTTCCCCGCCACTTCGCGGACTGAGCGGCCGAGTGATCGCGGATGTGCTCGAGCGTTGGCTCGAGGACGTCGTCGCCACACCCGGACTTACCGGACTCCGCTCGCTGGCTGACGTTCGCCGGGTCCTGCTCGAGGACGCGCTTCGGGCCACTCCGACCATTGCGGCAAATCCTGGAGCGATCGTCGATGTGGGCTCGGGCGGAGGCTCCCCGGGAATACCCCTCGCCGTTGCACTGCCGGATCGCCAGATCACGCTTCTCGAGTCCCAACGCAGGAAGTGCGACTTCCTGAGGAAGTATGCGAGCGAGCTCCCGAACCTCGAGGTCGTGTGGGGCCGAGCCGAGGAGCAGTCCGTAGACGCATTCGGCATTGCGCTCGCGAAGGCACTCGCGAGGCCGCCCGTCGCAGCCGAGTTGTGCCTACCGCTCGTCCGTGAAGCCGGGATCGCAATTCTCTGGACGGGTCCTACCGCCGATGAGGGCGCATTGAGGCAGGTGGCCGAGCAGCTCGGCGCGGTGCTCGAGACAAGTGACCACGGGCTAGCCGTCCTTCGCAAGACGAGCCCGACGCCGGCGGGATTCCCGCGACGTGCCGGCATGGCGAACAAGCGCCCGCTCGCCTGACGCGACGCCGTAGCTGGCGTCCGAGCCCGCCGATACCCTCGCCCTCGTGCCCGCCCGGGTCTACGCAGTGGCGAACCAGAAGGGCGGCGTCGGAAAGACGACGACCGCAGTCAACGTCGGGGCCTGCCTGGCCGAGGCCGGTGAGCGCGTGCTCCTGATCGATCTCGATCCCCAGGCGAACGCAAGCTCGGGCCTAGGCGTCCGAGCGAACGGCTCGTCCACGCACGACCTCCTCGACGGCGTGCCGCTCTCGGCGCTCGCGCATCCGACGAGCTTTCCCAACCTCGACCTCGTGCCCGCCAAGCACGATCTCGCAGCCGCTGCGGTCGAGCTGGCGGCCCGGAATGGAGGCGAGAGCTATCTCGCGGAAGCGCTCGACGAAGGTCTTGACCCGTATTCCTTCGTCTTCCTGGATTGCCCGCCGTCGTTCGGCCCGCTGACGGTGAACGCCCTCGCTGCTGCAAGTCGCGCGATTGTGCCCGTGCAAGCGGAGTACTACGCGCTCGAGGGACTGTCGCAGCTCCTCGGCACGATCAATCACGTCAAGGCTCATCTGAACCCCCACCTCGCAGTGGCAGGAGTTCTGCTGACGATGGCCGACGGGAGGACTCGTTTGTCAGCCGAGGTCGAAGCGGAGCTCCGCCGCCACTTCGGTGAGCTCGTCTTCACCACGACCGTGCCTCGGTCCGTGCGCCTGGCGGAGGCGCCGAGCCATGGGCTCCCTGCGATTGCCTACGACCGGCGCTCTGCCGGCGCCGAGGCCTACTGGAAGGTGGCGATGGAGCTTGTCGAGCGTTCCTAAGGAGCGGCGCGGCCTCGGCCGCGGCCTCGAAGTTCTGCTCGGCGAGGCTGGACAGCCCGAGCTGCTGCACCTGCCCGTCGAAACGATCCATCCGAACCCGCGCCAGCCACGCCGGAGATTCGAGCCGGAAGCGGCTGCGGGTCTTGCAGCGTCGATCCGGCTTCAGGGTGTTCTGCAGCCCGTCGTCGTACGCCGGCGCGCCGAGGGCGGCTTCGAGCTGATCGCCGGCGAACGGCGTTGGCGGGCGGCGACCGCGGCGGGCACGCCGACGCTGCCCGCGCTCGTGAAGGACGTGGGCGACCGGGACTCGCTGCTTCTCGGGCTCGTGGAGAACGTCGCCCGCGAGCAGCTGTCACCGGTCGAGGAGGCCCGCGCGTATGCCTCCTTGGTGGACGAGTTCGAGCTCTCCCTTGCCGACGTCGCAGAGCGCGTCGGCCGGTCGAAGCCGGCCGTCTCGAATCGCCTGCGCCTGCTCGAGCTTCCCGAGGACGTTCTCTGGATGCTCGCCCGCGGAGACCTGACCGAAGGTCATGCGCGGGCGGTTCTCTCTCTCCCGGACGACGACGCCCGCAGGCGCCTTGCCCGCCGGATCACGAAGGAAGGCATGACGGTACGCGGGGCGGAGCGAGCTGCACAGAACGGTGGCGCAAAGCGACGCCCGCGTCGCACGATTGCGCTCGACCCGGAGCTCGCAGCGCGTGCGCGGGCGGCTGCAGAGCGCTTGACCGGACTGCCGGCCCGGGTCACGAGCAGCGCGCTCGAGATCCGCTTCGATGACGAAACGGCCCTCGCGGAGCTGGTCGAGGCGCTCGAAGCGGTTGCCTGAACGGAAAGGGGTGAAGACGCGGGATGGGCG
>JACCVK010000165.1 GCA_013698195.1 Actinomycetota bacterium
ACTACGAACGCCCGCTCGGGACGACGCTGCGGGAGCTGATCTACGACGTCGCGGGCGGGGTCGCAGGCGGGCGCGAGCTCAAGGCCGTCATCCCCGGGGGCTCGTCCGTTCCGGTGCTGACGCCCGACCAGATCGACACACCTATGGACTACGACTCGATCGGCGCCGCCGGCTCGTTCTTCGGCTCAGCGGCGATCATCATCGTGGACGACCGCTGCTGCATGGTGCAGCTGGCGCTTCGCGCCGCGCAGTTCTACATGCACGAGTCATGTGGGAAGTGCACGCCGTGCCGGGTCGGGACGCGCTGGCTCGTCCAGCTCCTGACGAAGATCGAGGACGGCCACGCTGAGCACACGGACCTCGCGCTGCTCGACGACGTCTGCGGACGCATGCTCGGCAAGTCGCTCTGCGCGCTCGGGGATTTCGCCGTGTATCCGGTCTCGAGCTACATGCGGAGCTACCGGGACGAGTTCGAGGCCCACGTAACGCTCGGCGGCTGTCCGTTCGCCGGAAGCTCGTCGATCGAAGGCATCGTCGCACCCGTGGATCAGCACACGCACCACGCGACGCACGTCGCTGGCGCCGCGGTGCCGGCGTGAAGACGCTTGCACCAGACCTTTGCGAGGTCTGGGAGACGCTCCCGTGAGCGCGCCGGAGCTCGTCTCCCTGACGGTCGACGACCGGCCGGTGGAGGTGCCGAGCGGTACGGGGATCGTCGAGGCGGCGCTCGCCGCAGGAATCGAAGTCCCCGTCTTCTGCTACGAGCCGCGGCTTGGCCCGCCTATCGGCGCCTGCCGCATGTGCCTCGTCGAGATCGAGGGGACGCCGAAGCTCCAGGCTGGATGCACTCTCACCGTCTCCGAGGGCATGGTCGTTCGCACCGCCGCAACCTCGGCGAAGGCGGCCGAGGGTCAGGAGTCCACGCTCGAGTTCATTCTCGTGAATCACCCGCTCGACTGCCCCGTGTGCGACAAAGGCGGCGAGTGTCCGCTCCAAGATCTGACCTTCCGCTACGGCCCGGGCGCCGCGCGCATGCGGTTCTCGAAGTCGACGTTCGATAAGCCGATCCCCGTCTCCCCGCTGATCGCGCTCGACCGCGAGCGCTGCATCCTCTGCTACCGGTGCACCCGCTTCTCGGAGGAAGTGGCCGAGGACGGGCTACTGATCGCACGCAATCGTGGGGCGAGCTCCGAGATCGCGACGTTCGCAGACGAGCCGTACCGCTCGGCGTTCTCCGGCAACGTCATCGAGCTCTGCCCGGTCGGCGCATTGACCTCGACGCTGTACCGCTTCGAGGCGCGTCCCTGGGAGATCCAGAACGTGCCTACCGTGTGCACGGGCTGCTCCGTCGGGTGCAACATCACCGCGACTCTCCGCGAGGGCAAGGTCAAGCGGATCCTGAGCCGCAACCACCCCGAGATCGACCGCGGCTGGCTCTGCGACAAGGGACGGTTCACGTACCCACACCTGCGCGCCGCGGATCGCATCACGACGCCGCTCAGCCGCGGGAAGAAGGGACTCACGGAGGTCTCCTGGGACGCGGCGCTCGACGAGGTCGAGACGCTGCTGCGAGACGCGAGCGGCTCGATCGTCACGGCGCTCTCCGGATCGGAGACGCTGGAGATCGCGTTCGCGCTCGGCAAGCTCCTTCGGCGCGGTCTCGGCGCTCACTCGGCGGTGCTCCCGGAAGCGACGTCGAACGCGCTCGACGCGTTCCGGCTTCCGCTGTCCGAGATCGCAAACGCCGAGCTTGTCGTTGTGCTTGGTGACGATCTCGTTGCCGAGCGCGCACCGATCGTCGACTTGTGGATCAAAGAAGCCCGTCGTCGGGGCACCGAGATCGTCACGTGCTCGCCTACCGGCTCGATCCCGACGGAGCCGGGCACCGCAGCGGCAAAGTGCGCCGAGCTCGCCGAGCCGAGCGATCCTCTGGGGCAGCGCCTGCGCGCGTCGGAGCGCGCCGTGCTCATCTGGTCCGGCCCGGGAGGAGGCGGGGGTGCCCGAATCGCCGAGCTCGCGCACGCGCTCGGGTTCCAGGACAAGGCCGGCTGTGGCGCGTTCCATCTTC
>JACCVK010000004.1 GCA_013698195.1 Actinomycetota bacterium
TCTTGCCGACGCGCTTCCCGGTTCCGATGACGGCGAGCGACCGGCCGTGGAAAGGCTCGAAGCGCGGAGGATCGAGTCGGAAGTCGGCGCCGACGTACGGGATCCCGGCGGCGAGCACCCTGCTCGCGAGCCGGAAGCGGGCGACAGGCCCAAGAACCGGCTCGTCCGAGAGATCGACGACGAGATCGGGCCGGAGACGCTCCAGCGCCTCGTCGAGGTCGTCGACGAGCGGCACGCCGTACTCCTCCCCGCCGCGGAGCTTCTCGGTTCCTCCGACGAGAGCCGCGCCGACAACTTCGTAGGGAAGCTCTGCGATCGCGTCGCGGACGACGGGTACGTAGTGCTCGCCGTCGACGATAGCGAGCGCTTTCACGTGCGAGCCGTGACCTCGTCCTCGATCGCGCCCGTGAACTTCGCGTACTCGAGCGTGTCAAGCGAGAAGCTGACGAGCTTCACTTGCCCGTGGAAGGGGTGCCGGCGCCAGATGTCCACATGGCGGTCGGCGACCTCGATCACGTTGTAACACGGTCGCGTTTTTCCGCGCAGCCGCAAGGACGAGACGGTGCCCGCGTTCACGACGAAGAGATCCTCGAGGCGCCAGACGTACGGAACGTGCTTGTGTCCGGAGAGGACGAGCCGTACTCCCGCCCGTTGGAGACACTCGATCGCATCACCCGCGTCGTAGACGACGTTTCGCTCCCGCCCGGTGCCTGGCACGGGAAGCAGGTGGTGGTGCAGCACGAAGATTCGAAGCTCCGCGGGTGCCTGAGAAAACTGCTCTTCGATCCACCGGTAGCGGCCGCGCCCGATCTGCCCGTGGTCGAGGTCCGGCTCGCTCGAGTCCACGGCGACGATCGCAACTCCGCCCGTCGAGAGCACGGAATTCCGCTCGCCGAACATCTCCTCGAAATGGACGTAACCGACGTTCCGGGAGTCGTGGTTCCCCGGGACGACGACGAGCGACTCGCAGTCGATGCGATCGAGATATTCGCGCGCGGTGAGGTACTCGTGGCGAAAGCCGAAGGTCGTCAGGTCGCCACTGCAGACGACGACGTCCGGCTTGAGCTCGTTCACTTCGCCGATCGCCCGCTCGAGGAGGCTCGCCTCGAAGTACGGCCCGCCGCAGTGCAGATCCGAGATGTGCGCGATCCGGAAGATGCGTCCGTCCGTCGCCATGAGCAGAGTCTACGAGCGGTGACACGTGTTCGGGAAGCCGTTCCAGCGCCGTCCGAGACGGTTGGTACTCTGGCGCAGGTGCGGTCGGAAGGCACCGTTTTCCAGGCATATTGTGGCTTGGACCCACCTCGGTTCGCGAATCGCACCGAACTCGAGTGCGCGAAGATTCTCGACTACTACGGCGTCCGTTGGGACTACGAGCCTCGAACGTTCGTCCTCGACAGCGGGGAGGACGGGCGGATTGTCAGCGCCTTCACCCCGGATTTCTACCTCCCTGAGCAAGACCTCTTCATCGAAGTGACGGTGATGAAGCAGTCGCTCGTCACACGTAAGAACCGCAAGCTCCGAGAGGTGCGCAGGCTGTATCCGGATGTGAACGTCAAGCTCTTCTACCGGCGTGACATCGAGCGACTCGCGCAGCGCTACCGGCTGCGCTGGGCGTCGTAGACGCTCGTGCCACGGCGACCGCCTCCAACGACGGCACTGGAAACGCGAGTCCCTCCCTCCGAGCACGGGGAGGTCGGAGCTGTCTACTTGAGCCGTGAGCAAATCGCGCTCCGCGTCGTCGAGCTCGGCGAGGAGATCGCGTCGGACTACCACGGTCTCGACCCACTACTCGTCGCGCCGCTCAAGTCGAGCGTCATCTTGCTCGCGGATCTCACGCGCGCGCTGCCCATTCCACACACCCTCGACGTCATCGAGCTCGCCCCGTATCTCGATGGCGCCGGCGGGTCTGGAAACCAGGGCGTGCGGTTGCTGAAAGACGTCGACGTGCCGCTCGTAGGTAGGCATGTCCTGCTCGTGGAGGACGTCGTGGACACCGGGCTGACGCTTCACTTCCTGTGCAAGACGTTCGGACTGCGCGAGCCGGAAAGCGTTGCCGCGGTGACGCTCCTCGACCGGCCGTACCGTCGGCTCGTCCCGAAGCTTCCGTTGCGCTACGTCGGTTTCACGGTGCCGGACGAGCTCTTCGCAGGGTACGGCCTGGGGCTCGACGAGCGCTGGCGCGCGCTGCCCGATCTCCACGTCGTCTCCGCGCCGGAGCTTCCGGCCGCGGCGAACGGCGCCGCGTGACGCCCTACTGGTAGAGCCCTACAGATAGAGCCCTACAGATAAAGAAGAGGGTCGACGGCGACGCCGTTCACGCGCACCTCGAAGTGGAGATGCGGTCCGCTGGAGTTGCCCGTAGAGCCCACGAGCGAGAGCGTCTCGCCCTGCGACACCTGTTGCCCGACGCCGACGAGGCTGGACGAGGCGTGCGCGTATGCGGTCGAGAGACCGTTTCCATGGTCGATGACGACGAGATTTCCGTAGCCGCCGAGCCAGCCGGAGTGGATAATCGTGCCCGACGCGGCGGCCCAGATCGGCGTGCCCGACGGGGCCGTGATGTCTATGCCCTCGTGCATCCGACCCCAGCGCATCCCGAATCCGCTCACGACCGGGCCGTTCACGGGCCAGATGAACCCGGAGGACGTAGGGGCGCCGGCGCCCGTGGAGCCAACACTCGTCGAGCCGGCGCTCTCCTGCGCGCTCTGAATAGCCGCCGCCAGCGTGGCACTTTCGGCGGCGAGAGCTTCCACCTCTGCCACGTAGTCTGCGCGCGATTCCTGAAGGTCCGTGAGCGAGGTCCGCTTGAGCGATCGCACAGCGGCGAGGTCGTCGCGACCTGCGGCAAGACGGTTACGCACGGAGCGCGCCTCCTCAGTGCGAGCCGAGATGACGGAGACCGACGCCGCGGCGAGTGCCCGGGTCCGGGCCGTGGCCTTGCGCTCCGCGGCTGCCGCTTCCTTCGCGTCCTGTACCTCACGCGCGATCCGCCTGTCCTGAGCGCCGATGCGCTGAACGAACTCGTAGTTGTCGATGATCTCGGCGAAGCTCGAGGCAGAGACGATGAACGCGAGCGCGTCGGGCGGCTCGTTGATGTAGGCGTCGCGCACCCGCTGCTCGAGCAGCCCGACCGCACGCGCGTGCTCGCGCTGGAGCCGAAGGAGCCGCTCGGTCTGTTCTTGCAGCAGGGTCGTCAAGCGCTCGAGCCGGTCGCGCTCGCGCGCGAGCTCCGACTCCAGTCGCTCGAGCCCCGATTGCGCAGTGTCGACCGCGAGCTCCGCCGCGCGCAGCTCGTCCGCAACCGCGGAGAGCTGCGTGGTCAGCACGCCCGCCTGCCCCTTGGCCTGTTCGATCTCGCCCCGAAGCTCCGCGATCCGCTGGTCGACCTGCTGCTTCTCGGACTCGATGTCCTGGCCCGCAGCCGGAGTGATCAGCGCGGGCGTTACCAGCGCAAGCACGGCCAGCGCCAGCGTCGACACGAAAACAGAGACGAGCAGGAGCCGTCCCATGCCCACTAGGTTCGCTCTTCCAGCGGACGTCCCTCCGTCTCGAGCGCCCGCAGCGCGTTTGCTGCCTCCCGCCGAAGCGGTCCGAGTGCGATGCGATAGTCCTCGTCTGAGACCGTCCCCGTTCGGTGCTCGAACTCGAGTTCCTTGAGTGCGGCGAGCGAGCGATCGCGTTCCTCGAGCAACTCGAGGCGGCGGCGCCCCTCCTCGTCGGGCTCGTGCAGGTCGTCGGACTCCGGCTCAGGCTCTTTGATGAATGGGAAAGCCACGGCCACGACGCAGCCAACAGCGAGCACCGCCGCGAGCACGAGAGCCAAGGTCAACGGGTGGCCGGAAGGCCGACTTCCCGCATCCGTGCGACGAGGCGCCGCTGCTCGCGCGCGTCGGGCCACAGCGCGATCGCAGAGCCGAGCAGGAAGACAAGGCCTGCGAGCCAGATCAGGTTCACGAGTGGCTTCACGAACACGCGGAAGTAGACGGTACCGTCGGGATCGATCTGCTCGGCTATCACGAAC
>JACCVK010000015.1 GCA_013698195.1 Actinomycetota bacterium
CCGTCGCCCAGAGGCGCGGCCAGGGCCGCGTTCACGCGTCGGTGCTGATCGATGAGCGAGAGTCCGTCGAAGTCCGCGCTCTCGACGTTCACCTGGAAGTGATCGCCGGTTCCCGTGCGGTCAAGGACGGTGAGCTCGACGGCGTCGGGAAATGCCTGCTGGAGCAGCGCGCGAATCGACTCGGCCTCCACGGCGGCCATCGTATCCGCCGGTAGGCTCGCCACCGATGGGCCTTGTACGTGCGTCTGGTTTGCTCGGTCTCGGCGCGTTGGCAGGTATCGCCGGCGCGGCCCGCCTGCTGCGTCATGCGGTTCCCTCGCGTGGCGATGCAGAGAGCGACGAGGTCGCGCTGGCTGCGATCTTCGACGGTGTGAACCTCAAGAGCCGATCGCAGTCATGGAGCGGTGGCTCGATGTTCTCGTGGTTCGGAGGAATCGCCGTCGACCTTCGCGAGGCGCAGCTCGCGACAGATGCACGACTGTCCTTACACTCGCTCCTCGGCGGCATCGCCATCAGGATTCCGCCGGGCTGGCGCGTCGAGTCGAAGCTACGTTCGATCGCCGGAGGCGTCGCGATCGATGCGCCGGAGCCGGAGGATCCCGCTGCACCAACGCTCGTCCTCGAAGGCATGGCCGTGCTCGGCGGCATCGCCGTGGGGACGAAGCCGCCCGGACCGTAGTGGCGCGCCGCGTCGCCCGATTCGTCGCATCGCTTCCCGAGCGAGTCGTGCGTGCGGTCGCAGCTTCTCTCGGCGGAACGGTGCACGAGGCAGCGGAGCTCCTCCTGCCACGACTCGTACGGCGATCGCGGCTCTACGAGGCGACCGCGAAGAACCTCCTGCGCATCACCGTCGAGCTCGTCGGTGGCGTCGATCGCGGGGAGAACGCGGCTGCGGGCGAGGTCGAGCCGTCGCCTGGGAAGCTCGCAATGCGCAAGGGCGCCGGAAACGCGGTCGAGCTCGGGTCGATCCTTGCCTTCGGCTTTTCGCCGCTCTGGCTCCTGGCCGGGGCCGCCGACGTCACTCGAGGGACGCGGGTCTACCTCGACGCGCTCGTCGCGGAGCTGAAGGAAGCCCGCATCATCGCGACGGACGCCGATCTCGCCTCAGTCGACGAGCTACTTGCCGCGCTCGAGGGCGCGAGCGGGACGAGTGCCAGGCTGATCGACATCCCACCGCTCGAGGTGGAAGCGCTGAAGGAGTCGCTCGCCGACCTCCGCGAGAACGCCCAGAGCCTTCCACTACCGGCCGAGCTCGCAGCGGCGTACTCCGGCCTGGTACGCGAAGCCGACCGAGAGGAGAGGAGCCTGCTCGAGGTCTCTGCCGGGATCGGCCTGGCCTTCCTGAGCTCCGCTCGCAAGGTCGGACGGCAGCACGTGCTCGAGCCGTACTCGGAAGATCTGAAGCCAGTTCGGAACGAGGGCTTTGCGTCGTACGCCCTCCGTGTCGGTCGCCCGTATGCGGACGCCGTGGTTCGTCATTTCGACCCGAGCCGCGAGACGCTCACCGACCGGGGCATCGACCGGCTGGCCGGCTCGAAGCTGCTTGAATCGAGAGCAATGGCTCATCCGGACAGCTTTGGAGCACGTTCTCGGCTCGCGGTCGGCGAGCGCGAGGTCGAACTCTTTCGCCTGGACGCGCTCCAAGAGCGATTCGACGTGCTCCGGCTCCCGTACACGCTGCGGATCCTGCTCGAGAACGTTCTTCGCAACGAAGACGGGGTCACGGTCACCGCCGCAGACGTCGAGGCCGTCGCCGGCTGGGTCGCCGCTGCCGCGCCGTCGCAGGCGATCTCGTTCAGACCCGGGCGCGTGTTGCACCAAGACTTCACGGGCGTCCCAGCGATCGTGGACCTGGCTGCGATGCGAAACGCGATGAGCGAGCTCGGCGGCGATGCCGGAAAGATAAATCCGCTGCTCCCGTCGGAGCTCGTGATCGACCACTCCGTGCAGGTGGACGAGTACGCAACGCCGTTCGCGATGCGGCACAACTCCGAGCTCGAGTTCGAGCGCAACCGCGAGCGCTACGCGTTCCTCCGCTGGGGTCAGGGCGGCTTCGTCAACTTCAAAGTCGTCCCACCGGCCACCGGCATCGTGCACCAGGTCAATCTGGAGTTCCTCGCGCGGGTCGTGGACGAGCGGGACGGTGTGGCGTTCCCGGACACCCTCCTCGGAACGGATTCGCACACGACGATGATCAACGGGCTCGGTGTATTGGGCTGGGGAGTCGGCGGGATCGAGGCGGAGGCCGCGACGCTCGGCGAAGCGGTCTCGATGCTCGTGCCGCAGGTGGTCGGCTTCAAGCTCATGGGTGAGCTGCCCGAAGGCGCCACGGCGACGGATCTCGTGCTGACCGTTACCGAGACGCTGCGCGCGACCGGAGTTGTCGGCAAGTTCGTCGAGTATTTCGGGCACGGCCTCGCCAGCCTGCCGCTCGCCGACCGCGCGACGATCGGAAACATGTCTCCCGAGTACGGCGCGACGTGCGGGTTCTTTCCCGTCGACGCCGAGACACTTCGCTACCTCCGCCTCACCGGCCGGCCGGCCGAGCGGATCGCGCTCGTCGAGGCCTACTGCAAAGAGAACGCCCTCTGGCACGACCCTGACGAGCCGGCGACATATACGCAGATAGTCGAGCTCGACCTCTCGACCGTGGAGCCCTCGCTGGCCGGGCCCCGCCGGCCGCAGGATCGCGTGCCCTTGCGGGCTGCGAAGGAGGAGTTTCTCGCTGCGCTGCCGACCTTCGGAATCGACTACGGAAACTCCCAGGACGCGGCGGTCGCCGAGACGTTCCCGGCCAGCGACCCGCCGGCGCAGACGTCTCCCGGGCACCGAGAGATCGAGCGAGGCGCGGTTGTCGCCGTACCCGATGTGGGCGTCCTCGAGCACGGGGGCGTCGAGGTGACGTACGAGGGCGAGACGTTCCAGCTCGACCACGGATCGGTCGTGATTGCCGCGATCACCTCCTGCACGAACACCTCCAACCCCGCCGTCATGGTCGGGGCAGGTCTCCTCGCGAAGAACGCAGTAGAACGCGGTCTCTCGCGCAAGCCATGGGTGAAGTCGAGCCTCGCGCCCGGCTCGAAGGTCGTGACGCAGTACTACGACAAAGCGGGACTCACGTCGTACCTCGAGCAGCTCGGCTTCTACACAGTCGGGTATGGCTGCACGACCTGCATCGGGAACTCCGGGCCGCTGCCCGAGGTGATCTCGCGCGCGATCGCCGAGACCGACCTCGTCACCTGCGCGGTGCTCTCCGGCAACCGGAACTTCGAGGCGCGGATCCACCCCGAGGTGAAGGCGAACTACCTCGCCTCGCCGCCCCTCGTCGTCGCCTACGCGCTCGTCGGGCGCATGGATGTCGACCTTCTCACCGAGCCGCTCGGCGTCGGGAAGGACGGCAGCGATGTCTACCTCGCAGATGTCTGGCCGTCGCCCGTGGACGTGCAGCGGACGATCGAGGCCACCATCGACGAGGAGATGTACCGGACGACGTACGCGGACGTCTTCACGGGCGACGAGACGTGGCGCACGCTGCCCATTCCCGAGGGTGAGCTGTTTGCCTGGGACCCCGCGTCGACGTATGTTCGGCGCCCGCCGTACTTCGACGGGATGCCACCCGAGCCGCAGACGGTCGAGGATGTCGTCGGGGCGCGCTGTCTCGTTTCCGTCGGCGACTCGGTGACGACCGATCACATCTCGCCCGCAGGCGCGATCAAGCTCGACTCGCCCGCGGGCCGGTACCTCGTCGAGCACGGCGTCGAGAGGAAGGACTTCAACTCATACGGATCGCGCCGCGGGAACCACGAGGTGATGGTCCGTGGCACGTTCGCCAACGTCCGTCTGCGCAATCTGCTCGTTCCCGGCTCGGAGGGCACGTGGACCGTGCATGCCGGGTCGGGTGAGGAGATGTCGATCTTCGAGGCGGCCGAGCGATATCGCGCCGAGGGCGTGCCGCTGATCGTGCTCGCCGGCAAGGAGTACGGCTCGGGTTCGTCGCGCGACTGGGCGGCCAAGGGGCCGAAGCTCCTGGGCGTTTGCGCAGTCATCGCGGAGAGCTACGAGCGGATCCATCGCTCGAACCTGCTGATGATGGGGATCCTCCCGCTCCAGTTTCTTCCCGGAGAAGGCCGCGAGTCGCTCGGCCTGACGGGTCGCGAGCAGTTCTCGATCGTCGGGGTCGAGGACGGCGAAGCCAGCGAGGTCACGGTGCGGGCAGACGACAAGGAGTTCCGCGCAACCGTTCGGCTCGACACCTCTCGTGAGCGGGAGTACCTGCGCCACGGCGGGATCCTGCTCTACGTGCTGCGCAGGCTGCTCGCCGCCTGACTCTCCTTGTAACGATCAGTTACAAGGGCTCTCGCGGTCGGAGTTGCGATGGCAGCGACAGCGAGGAGCGCAAGTACCTGCGCCACGGCGGGATCCTGCTCTACGTGCGGCGCAGGCTACTCGCCGCCTGATTCTCCTTGTAACGATCAGTTACAAGCGCCCTCGCGGTCGGAGTTCCGATGGCAGCGGCAGCGAATGGACGATCACGAGTGTCGTGGTCGGGCGCGTCAACGCGACGTAGAGCTCCTTCAGACCCTGTCCGCCTGCAGCCTCCTCCACGATGAGCGCCGGCTCGACGACGATGACGTGGTCGAACTCCATCCCCTTGGCCTCGCGCGGCGTCAGCACCGAGACGCGCGTCTCGTCGAAGAGGGACACGACGGCCTCGGCTCCGCGCAGTGAGGCAGGGGCGATGACGGCCAGCAGCCCTTCCTCCCCGGCGAGCAGGGAAGCCTCGGCATAGGCCGTCTCGAGCGGCCGGTCGCCGTGGACGATCCGCGGTGACTCGGCACCGACTCGGTACGCGAGAGGCGGCTCGACATCCGGCGCGATGTGCTCGAGCAGAGGTAGCGCAAGGGCCATGATCTCTCGCGGGACGCGATAGGCGTGCCGCAGCTCCTCGATCTCGGCGCTCTCGCCTCCGGGCAGAAACGGGAGCAGCTCGTCCCAATGAGCGTAGGCAACCGGCCCGGTCGACTGGGCGATGTCTCCGAGGATCGTGAAAGAGCCGGCAGCGCGTCGCTCGATCATCCGGAGCTGCATCGGAGTCAGGTCCTGCGCCTCGTCAACGATGACATGCCCGTATGCGGCCGGCGGGCCGAGCAGCACGCCGCGCGCCTCGTCGATCAAGCCGAGGTCCGCGTCGCTCCAGCCGCTCCGTCCGCCGCTTCCGCGAGATGCTCCCGCGACGCAAGGAGCTGACGCACGAGGCGCTCGGGCTTCGGCGCCGGCCAGACGCGGTCGAGGAAGCGGGTGAGCACGCCGTCGCGGCGGAGCGCCCGCTCGACCTCGTCGAACGCGCGCACGGCGAGGCCGCCGAGGCGGTCGCCGTAGTCCGCGTAAAAGGTACGGAGAACGTTCATCCGGAACTGCTCCCGCGCAGCCGACGAGACCCCGAGCGTCTCTCGGGCATCGCGCAACAGGAGCTCGACCTCATCGGCCTCGACCCCGACGAACCGGCCCTCCATCCGCGCGACGAGCTCGGTCGCCACGCCGAGCGAGCGCAGCTCTGCTGCGCGCCGCACGACCTCGGCAATGCGAACGTCCGCCTTCAGCCGTTGCACATCGAGCGGATCCTCGCGAGTCACGGTCACTCCGGGGACGAGCTCGCCGACGGCGACCTGGTCGACGCTGTCCTCGCCGAGCGAGGGCAACACGTGCGAGACATAGTCCATGAAGATCGGGTTCGGCCCGACCACCAGGATCCGCCGCAGCGTGTCGCGGTGCCCGAACAGGAGGAATGAGGCGCGGTGGAGACCGACCGCGGTCTTGCCGGTGCCCGGACCGCCCTGGATCACGAGCGGTGGCTCGGGCCCACGCGCGATCAGGCCGTACTGGTCCGCCTGGATCGTGGCCACGATGTCCCGCATGCGAGAATCGCGGGCGCGCCCGAGCTCCTCGAGGAGGAAGTCGTCCAGGGAGCTCGCCGCGTCGGCGAGCGATCCGTCGAGCGCCTCGTCGCTGATGCCGGTGAGCGTCCGTCCTCGGAGGCGAAAGCGCCGCCGGAGCGTGACACCGTGCGGTTCGGCAGGCGTCGCCGTGTAGAACGGGCGCGCGGCGGGTGCCTGCCAGTTGACCAGCAGCACGCCGTCGTCGTCGTGGACCCAGCGGCGGCCGACGTAGAGCGGGTGCTCCACGGAGTCGAGGTCGATGCGGCCGAAGCAGAGAATCTGCTCTGCAGCGTCGTACGCGGCGAGTCGGCGGTCCACCCACGCCTCGATCTTCCCGGCGGCGATGTCGAAGCCGTCCTCGCCGACGCCGGCGGCGTCGACCGTACGGAGCAATGACTGCCGCATGCGCTCGAGACACTCGTACGCGTGATCGAGATAGGCCTGCTCGGCGCGAAGATCCGGGTGCGCCATCGCCGCTAACCCTGCTTACGACCGACGAAGATCGCCCAGCCGAGAAGCTCTCGCTGGTGCCTCAGGTAGTTCCGCTTCTCCCGCTCATATCTCGCACGGATCTCACCGGCGTCGGGATGCTCAGGGGTCGCCGCAAGCCACCGTTCGAGCGCATCCCAGTGCTGCGTCTCGTACCGATCCCAGTCGTCGAGGGACGAGTCGAGCATCGAGACGACAGCAAGTCCGCCGCTCTCGATGATGTCCACCGTGCCCTCGAGAGTCGTGAACGGCAGGCTCCGATCCTCGTAGTCTTCGGGCAGCGGCAAGGACCGCCAGTACGGCTCGCCGACGACGATGTGACCGCCGGGCCGAACCACGGGGTCGAGCGCGTCGAGTGTTCCGCTCAGGCCTCCCCAAACGAAGCTAGCGCCGAGACAGAGCGCCACGTCGTACGCCTCGGGAGCGAATGTCTCCTTCGACGCGTCGGCCAGCTTGAAGGAAACCCGGTTTGCCAGCCCCGCCGCAGCGATCCTCGCGTCCGCCACGCCGTGGAAGTCGGGCGAGATCTCGACTCCCTCGATCGCGCACCCGTACGCGCTCGCCAGGAAGAGCGCGGGGCCGCCTCGTCCCGAGGCGACGTCGAGAACGCGGGAGTCGGGGCCGAGACCAAGCAGACTGCCGGCTTCGAGGATCTTCTCCTTCGAGGTCGGGTTCTGGAGCTCGTGCGCGGACTCCGCGACGACGAAGTAGCGCGGGATCACGCGTGCATTCTCGCGAAAGCCCGCCGGTAGGCTCGATCGCCATGAAGGACGAGCGCTTGCCCGGAAGCTGGGGCATCGAGCCCGTTCCCCCACGCCTGCGCGTACTTGGAACGCTCGACACGGGCCTGCTCTGGGGAAACCTCGGCGTCTCGCTCCTCGTCGTCGCCGCCGGCGCGGCTCTCGTGCCGGCGCTCTCTCTCCCCGCGGCGCTCGTCGCCATTGCAGTCGGCTGCGTGATCGGCAACCTCGCGCTCGCGACGGCCGGAGCGATCGGCGCCGACGCCCGGGTTCCGGGGATGGTGCTGCTGCGCGCGCCGCTCGGTCGGCGCGGTTCCTACCTGCCAACCGCCGTCAACGCGCTTCAGGGCATCGGCTGGACCGTCTTCGAGCTCCTGATCATCGCAACCGCGGCGGCGGCGTTGTCCGACGAGCTGTTCGGCTTCCGGGCGCAGTGGCTATGGACGTTCGTCTTCGGCGGCGTCGCGCTCGTGCTCGCGCTCCTGGGGCCAATCGGCTTCGTGCGACGCTTCGTCCGCAAGATCGCCCTCTGGTCCGTGCCGCTTGCGCTCGTCTACCTGACCTGGTGGGCACTTGACGGATTCGATTTCGGCGCGCTCTGGGATCAGCCTGGGGAGGGCGGGCTCTCTGTTTGGCAGGGAGCAGACATCGTGGTCGCGATCACGGTCTCGTTCGTTCCGTACGCCGCCGACTACACCCGCTTCTCTCGCACGCGCCGGGGCGCCTTCCTCGGAACCGGCATCGGCTATCTCGTCCCGGACGCGTGGCTCCTCGCACTCGGCGTCATCCTCGTCCTCTCGCGCGACCTGAGCGATCCTGCCGCACTGCCTGCGGCCGTGGTCGCAGGCGGTGCCGCCGCGATGCTTGCCCTCGTCGCGCTGCTCGTCACCGAGACGGACGAGGCCTTCGCGAACACCTACTCGGCGGCGGTCTCACTCCAGAACGTGCTCCCACGAGCCCCGCAACCGCTCCTCATCGTGCTCGTGACCGCGGTCGCCGTCGTGGGCGCTCTCGTCATCGACTTCGTCGCCTACCAGAGCTTCCTGCTCTTGCTCGGCTCGGTGTTCGTGCCGCTCTTCGCAGTCCTCTTCGCCGATTGGCTCGCTGCGGGTCGGCACTATTCCGAGCGCGACATATTCGCGGCGCCGGCCTGGCGACCGGGCCTCATCGCGGCCTGGGTTGCCGGGTTCGCGCTCTACCAGTGGCTCTTCCCGACCGGACCGAGCTGGTGGGTCGACGCTGTCGAGAACCTCGGCCCGCCCGACTGGAGAATCGGAGCCACGGTGCCGAGCTTCCTCGTCGCATTTGCGATCGCGAGCATCGCCACGGCGCTCTCCCGCCGCTCGGAGGCGGGCGCCGCCGCCGCGTGACCGCGATCGCGAGCATCGGCCACCTCACAAGGGACGTCGTCGCAAACGGCGCCTCGCGGCCAGGAGGAACGGTGTTCTACTCGGCGCGCGCTCTCGCTCAGCTCGACGCAGACGCCAGGATCGTCGCGTCGTGCTCAGCGCTCGACCGAGACGAGCTTGTGCCGCGGCTCGAGGCGTTCGGCCTCCCTGTGACCTGGCGCGCGTCGCACACGACCGCCCGCTACAGCTTCCACTACGAGGGCGACCGCCGGATCATGCGTCAAGACGCTGTTGGAGAGCCGTGGGGGGCGGCCGAAGCGGCCGCTGCCGCAAGCGAGGCCGAGTGGATCCTCGTGGGAGCACTCAACCGAAGCGACTTCTCGCCGGACGTGCTGGCGACGCTGGCCAGAGGAGGTGCCAAGCTCTTGGTCGACGGGCAAGGTCTCGTGCGACTTCCCGAGCTTGGACCTCTACGGACGGACGGGAACATCGGCTCCGCACTCGAACACGTGTCGATCCTCAAGCTCGACAGCGAGGAGGCGGAGACGCTCGTCGGGAGCGCGGATCCGAGCGCGTTGCAATCTCTAGGCGTGCCGGAGGTGATCTTGACCCTCGGCTCGCAGGGCTCGGTAGTCATCACGGCTGACGAGATCGCGCCGATCCCTGCACGCGTCGTCGTCGGCACCGTCGATCCGACGGGAGCTGGCGACACCTTCTCCGCCGCGTACCTCAATGCGCGCGCCGCCGGGGCCGCTCCTGTGGCCGCGGCGGACCGGGCGACGGTCGCGGTCGCCGCGTTCCTCACCACCGGCTGACCTCAGATCCGGAACTCGCCTCGGGCGACGACGATGGCGCGTCCACCGACTTCGACGCTCTCGATGCCGCCAGTGCTGCCGGCGGCACGCGCGTAGAGCGTCGACGGTCTCCCGATCTCGGCTCCCTGCTCCACCACGATCTCGGTTCCCCACTCGACGCGCCCGTGCCGGCACAGGTGGCAGACGAGCGGTCCGCACGCGGAGCCGGTGGCCGGATCCTCGGCGACACCGTCGGAAGGCGCGAACATCCGCGTCTTCCAGGAGGTGCCGTCGCCCGCAAAACAGCTGACCATCACCTCGAGCCCGGCGAGCGCTGCCATGTCGGGGCGAAGCGCGACCACGTCGTCGCGCGAGTCGAGCGCGACAAACGTGTGGCGCACACCATTGTCGTAACGCTCGACGGGGAGGACGGACTCGGAGACCCCGAGCGCGGCCAGCAGCGCGTCCGTCTCGGGATACGGCTCGACATCCGGCACCGGCTGCGTCATCCGGCCAAAGACGATCGCTCCACTGCCGTCCCGCTCGAGCTCCACCGGCACGACGCCGCGGCCCGTCTCGAGGCCGAGCACCGCTCGCTGGAGCGGGGCGCCGAGGACGAAGGCCGTACCGAGAATTGGATGGCCGGCAAAGGGCAGCTCCACTCTGGGCGTGAAGATCCGGATCCTCACATTCCCGTCCTTCTCCGGCGGAAGCACGAAGACCGTCTCCGAGAAGTTCATCTCGAGCGCGAGCGCCTGCATGGTCTCCGCATCGACGCCGCGCGCGTCCGTGAACACGGCGAGCTGGTTGCCCGCGAGCGGTCGGTCGGTGAAGACGTCGACCACGACGTAGCGGAGCGTCCGCACCCCTCGCACCCTAGCCATGCACGCCCCGGACTATGCTCGCCCGGTGCTCATCTTCCTCATTCGCCACGCGCACGCGGACTCAGGCGAGCCGGACGAGGCGCGGGCGCTCTCGGACCGCGGACGCAGGGAGGCACGGAAGCTCGCGGACGCTCTGTCGCAACACGCCAATCCGCCTGTGCTCGTGCTGACCAGCCCTCTGCTGCGAGCGCGACAAACCGCCGAGGAGATCGCACACGCGACGTCTGCGGAGCTCCGCACGGAGCCCGCGCTCGGACCGGGCGCGACGCTCGACGCGCTTCGCGAGACGATCGGCGGGGAGACGCGTGCTGTCGCCGTCGTATGCCATCAACCGGACTGCTCGGAGATCGCGGTGTCCGCGACCGGCACCGACCCTGGATTCTCTCCCGGCGGGATGGCGGAGCTCAGGCTCGAGGCCTGAGCGCTCGCGCCCGCCGACCGAACGTGTCGAACGCGATCGTCGTCCGCGACCTCCGGAAGTCGTACGGTGGAGTACACGCACTTAGCGGCGTCAGCTTCGAGGTTGCAACCGGCGAGGTCTTTGGTCTCCTGGGGCCCAACGGCGCAGGCAAGACGACGACGGTCGAGATCCTCGAGGGCTACCGGCGGCGCGACTCGGGCGACATCTCCGTACTCGGTCACGACCCGGGCGACTCCCCTCGGGCGCTGCGCGAGCAAACAGGCGTTGTTCTCCAGCAGTCCGAGAACACGCCGCTCCTGACCGTGCGAGAGGTTCATCGTCAGTTCGCCGGCTACTTCGCGCAGCCGCGCGACATCGACGAGGTGATCGAGCTCGTGGGACTGACGCACAAGCGCGACGCACGCGTGCGAACGCTCTCCGGCGGCCAGAAACGACGGCTTGACCTCGGAACGGCGCTCGTGGGCGATCCCGAGCTCGTGTTCCTCGACGAGCCGACAACGGGCTTCGATCCCGCTGCGCGGCGATCGGCCTGGGACATGATCCGCTCGCTCCGCTCGCTCGGAAAGACGATCTTCCTTACGACCCACTACCTAGACGAGGCGCAGCAGCTCGCCGATCGAGTGGCGGTGCTGCGAGCCGGCGAGATCGTGGCACTCGGGACGCCGGCCGAGCTCATCGGGGTCACGCGCCGCACGGAGATCAGACATCGCCTGGACGGCGAGCTGGTCGTGCTCGAGACCGACGAGCCGACCCGTGTGTTGCACGAGCTGACGACACGCGCGCTCGCGGAAGGACGCGAGCTCGAGCAGCTCGAGGTGCGACGGCCGTCGCTCGAGGATGTGTACCTCGAGCTTGTCGAGGAACCCGGCGAACGATGAGCGTCCTCGTCCATCAGGTCATGTTCGAGCAGCGGATCTTCTGGCGCAGCCGCGAGGCCGCGGTCTTCATCTTCATCTTCCCGATCCTCCTCTACGTGCTGCTCGCGTCCGTGTACTCGGACGAGATCGACGGCGTGCCGTCCGCCGACTTACTCCTCGCGGGGCTCTTCGGCTACGGAGCCGCCAACACGGCGTTTGCAGGGCTCGCGATCACGCTGGTGGGCCGGCGGGAAGTAGGGATCCTGAAACGCCTCCGAGGGACTCCGCTACCGCCGGCGACGTACTTGGCAGCGGTCCTACTCTCCACGCTGGTCGTCTTCGCGCTCGAGACAGTCGCTCTGCTGCTGCTTGGAGCCCTCGCCTTCGGCGCGAGCATGCCCGAGAACGTGCTCGGCTTTGCCGGAGCCGTGGTGCTCGGCGTGGCGTGCTTTGCTGGGATGGGTGTCGGTGCCGCGTCGCTGATCCGCTCGGCCGAAGGCGTGTCAGCAGTCGTCAACGTCGTCGTCCTGCCGATGGCGTTCCTCTCCGGCTCGTTCGGCGGTCGCGGAGAGTATCCGGCGGTCCTCCAGGCGATCGCGGACGTGCTGCCGCTCACGTACTTCCTCGAGATCGTCGACGGCGTCTATCTCGAAGGGAGCTCGCTCTTTGCCGAGCCGCGCGCGCTCGCGATCGTGGCCGCCTGGGGCGTCGCCGGACTTGCGATCGCCCTGCGCTGGTTCGGCTGGCTGCCCCGAGAGCGCTAGAACGAGAACGGGCCAGCTTGAAAGCCGGCCCGTTGCGTGGTTCCGCTCCGAAGTGGCTGCTACCGGTTGGAGAGCAGCGAGAGGTAGTACAGGAGCATCGCGATCGCTGCCAGTGCGCCTGCGACGTAGGTCCACGACGCGGCCTTGAGAACGCTGTTCACGCCACCTGCCTCGCTCGAGCCGACGAGACCGAGGTCGCGAAGCTGCTGCTTCGCGCGCTTCGATGCGTCGAACTCGACGGGAAGGGTGACGAACTGGAACAACACCGCTACTGAATACAGCGCGACCGCCACGAGGACGAAGCCGGTGATCTGAAGGAAGATCCCGCCGATGAGGAAGAGCATCCAGATCTGCGAGGCGAAGGCAACGGCCGGAAACATCGCGCTCCGGAAGCGGAAGAACGAATACGACTTTGCATGCTGGAGCGCGTGACCAACCTCGTGCGCGCCGACTGCCGAAGACGAGATCGAACGGCCGTGATACACGTCCGGCGACAGGTGAACCGAGCGGTTCTTCGGGTCGTAGTGGTCGGAAAGCTGTCCCGGTGTCTCCTCGATCGGCACCTCGTGGAGGCCGTTGGCGTCAAGAACACGGCGTGCCACCTCGGCACCGGTCATGCCGTGAGAGGCGGGAACCTGAAGGTTGCGCGCGAACGTGCTCTTCACCCGATGCTGAGCCCACAGGCCGATGGCCATCGGGACGATGAAGGCGATGAGAAAGGTCGTCATGTGCCGGATCGTAGCGCCGGGGGTCGCAGACTCTGCGGCGTCTCGTAAGTGCTCAGCGGATTCTTAACCGCATCTCCTCGGACAGCGCTCGCGACTCCAGCACGCCCAAGGGGGTGCAGGGCGGGTCTAGCCGAGCGTACGGCTGACGCGCCGTTCTGGTGATCAGCCGGGGGATGTCCTGCGGGAGCGACGGCGGCGTTGGTAACGACACGCTTCGGGGAGGCGATGGCGACGACACGCTCGACGGCGGTGCGGGTAACGACCGCCTCGAAGGCGGAGCCGGAAATGACGTCCTCATCGAAGGTCAGGGCAACGACACGCTGATCGGCGGCGCTGGAGGCGGAACTGCATACGGCGGTCCCGGCAACGACACGTATCAGACGACGGATGGGGCCCAAGGACGTCTTCGTCGGAGGCTCTGGGAACGATCGCGTCGTCGGCACCGTCGAAGCGCAGGACGAGATCGACCTGAACGGGTCCGACACTCCCCCGCCGTAGCCGAGCGGCGCACTACAGCCAGAACGACCTTCCCAGCCTCGTCGGCGTACCCTGAGCGCGCGCCCCCGTAGCTCAGTGGATAGAGCAGCGGTTTCCTAAGCCTGGGAAACGCCGCGCTACCATTGGGGTTCCGCAGAGCCATGCGGTAAACGGCACGCTCGAGTACGGTGGAATCTGGTGCGATCAGTGTCCCACTGTCCCATTTCTGTCCCATGGGACATGCCCCCGGCACGAATCGAACGTGCGGCCTACCGCTTAGGAGGCGGTCGCTCTATCCACTGAGCTACGAGGGCGCGGGACGAGCGTAGCGGGTGGAGTTCGACATCGGCTACCGCCTCATCTTCACCGACGTCGACCACATCATCGGCTACGTCGCCGCGCTCGTACCCGAGAAGTCGCGCACTGGAAGTTCGCCACGAACGAGTTCTTCTTCAGTTCTCATCCCCTACGACGTCGTCTCCACCCCGCGCGCTCCCGCGAGACACTCGTCCACATCGAGGGCTACTACTACAAGCCGGTACGCAACGTCCGACCTATGGAGGACGTTCTGTTCCGCACCTGCTCTGTCCTGCGTAGTCAGACCAGATCGGACCTGCGCAATACGATGGCCCTCCCGTGGAGAGAGAGTGAAACCCACAACGGTGACGGCGACCGATGAACGCCGGGAAGGACGAGACGGCAGGATGTTCCTGTACGGAGGCAAGTGTCAGATCAATCATCGACCAATCCGCCCATGGCGTTTGGTGTCATGGATGCGGCGAAGCAACTGGGCATCGGCTGGGACACGTTCCACACCCACGTTGCGCCCAACGTCAAGTGGGTTCGCTTCGGCGCGAAGAAGGTAGTCAGCCGGGCTGAACTCGAACGATTCCTGAGCGAGCGCGGCGAGAGGTTCCTGCCGTGAACGCGCAGGGGATGATCCCGCGATTCGGATCCCCGGATGAGCGAAAGAGGTTGGGCGTCGAATCGACCTGGAGACAGCCTCACGGTTCGTCACTTACGGGCGGACAGGCCCAGGTGCAGTGTGCCTGCGGCAGGAAAGCAACCACACAAATCAGGGGGTCAAGGGTGCCTGTTCCACCTGCGACCCCCTGTGTCCTGAACAGGAGGACATCATGGACGCGACAGCAGCAGCACTTCACCCGAAGTTGATCGAGTCGCGGATTTCCCCCGAGGTGGCGAGGGAGCGCGGGTACAAAATCCTGGAGAAGGGCAACAAAGCCGCCATCGTGGCGGCCTTCAAGGGCTACGGGCAGAACGACAACGTTCTGAAGGACGCGCTGCAGAAGAACGGCGAATGGAGCGGGTTGCTCATGCCGCGGTTCCCGGTGCCCGTGGACGTGGCCCTGATCCCAAACATGGACGCGCTCGACTTGCCTCCTCGCATCCGCTTCGACCCGGTCCTGGAGGAGCCACTGCCCGACGAGGCGTGGAAGGAAGAGCCTGCCACGGATGAACAACTGGCCGAGATCAAGCGGCTGAAGACGCTGCACGACCGCGACACAGCACGCAAGTACCGGGGCACTCCGAAGACGAGGGCCGAAGCCCACGCCGTCATCGAGGTGCTGAACAAGCCACCGCGCTACTGGATCCCGCCAACCCCGAGAGTGGACGCTGACTGGGAGCACGACCACGACCGCGAGGGCACGTTCCGAGACGACACCCACCGGCAGGTGCACCTCCGCGACTACGACCACGCGAAGCCTGACAAGGCGGGTCGCTACCGGAGGAGGACGGGCCAGGGCGTGCCGCCCTACGCTGACGGAAAGGGCCTACACACGCACGCCAGGAGGGTGAAGGACACCGACCCGACGTTCCGGTACGGGAAGCGCCTCGACATCCACCCGCTGGCGCTCAGACTCCTGCCGAAGGCCGAGTACGTGTTCTTCGGGATCGAAGGTGAGATCAAAGCCGACTCGATGCTCAGTCACATCCTGGAGCACCGACTCCCGGCCTCGGTGTTCAGCGTTCCGTCGGTCGCGTCCTGGGACGCTCCGGAGTTGCCGCTGTTCGCGGAGACGTATCTCCAGAACAAGACCGTGATCATCCTCGCGGATTCCGATGCTGGTGACGCCTCCAAGGACGTGATGTGGCAGGGGCGTCGGGCCGAGATCTTCCTCCAGAGCGTGCTCGATCTGGACGCCGTGCTCGCGCTACCTTCGCCTGAGTTCGACGGGGTGCCGACCAAGGGCATTGACGACCACCACGCCGCTGGCGGCAGCCTGCTGGACGTGCTGGTGCAGGTTGTCGAGGCTCCCGCTCACCGAGAATCGAGCATCTTCAGCGCACGCCGTGACCGGCGAGCGGAGAACGCTCTGCGAGCGGTCCAGCGCCTGCCTGGGGCGGAGGACGGGTGGGGGATTCGGGTGAACGTCCACAACGGCGTGCCGACGCGGCCATCTCCAGAGGCCTTCCTGAGCGCCCTGTCTCTCGGTGTCTACAAGACGGCCCTGGCCGCCGTCGAGGACATCATCGCCATGGGCTGGCTGGACGTTGAGGGTAACTCGGCCCGGAAGAGCACCCGCGAGACCATCGTGCCGCTGGACGAGTACTTCCACCCGCGCACCGGCAGGAACGTCAAGATCCCGAAAAGGAACGAGGTGACCGGCCAGGTCGAGACTCGCATGAAGCGCGGCTCGTTCTGGGAGGACGACGGGAATCCGCCGAGGTTCACTCTGCGAGAGGATCTGCGGACGAAGGTCAAGCAGGTGCCGCTCCGCGAGTGGCTGGAGATCGACTGAACGGGCAGATTGGCTCTGTTGAGCCAAACTCCCAGAAACTTCCGACCTTAGGAGGGAATGGATCCCCTCCTGGCCGAGAGTCCCTGAAGAAGGAGCAGCCGCTCCGAAGGGGCACGGGTAGAAAGTACGACGACGCTGTATGCCGGAGTTCATGCACACCCACTTGAACACGGAACAGCGCCGAGTGCCGGTCGAGACTGCACGGACGTGCAGTACGCGCACACTCTCTGCGTGTAGATCGTTGACTACCTCCGGGCTGTGACGCCTGGCGCTCAGACGACGCCATACCCGCATGGAAGTTATGTCCAGACGGGGCGACGAGATGAGTGGTCTCTGCCGATCCGAGTAAGAACTTACTCAGCACTGGATCGGTGGGGGCCAACGCTCTGCTCGCCTCCCCGCATGGTATGGAGGAACCCTCTCCCTGCAGAACCGGCAGAACCTGCCGGGCACGTACTCGCCGGTACGTACCCATTGATCGTTGGTTACGCCCTTACGTTGATGATGCTGATGAGACTTTGAGCGTGGGACTCAAAGACCCACGTCATTGCGTACTCCAACTTGGTCATTGGTCAAAGCAGCACAGTGAGTCCAAGAGACTTAGATCTGGATCCCCAAGAATCTCAACACACGACCTGAGGAGGTCTTGTACATGTCGCTTGCCGATCTGCACCGTCGCATCCAGGAGTACGCCGAGAAGGAGGGCATCCCCTACAGCGACAACGATGTTCCACAGAGGAACGCGCCTGTGGCGGAGGAAGCTCCTGCACCCGCGGCGTGGGACAGCAACGAAGACTTCTCTTGGTTGACCGTTGTCGAGATGAAGGCGAAGAGCCGCGAGATTGGCGGATTCAGAGAGGAAACATCAAGATGATGACCAGGCTGGACGCGGCGCCCGCGACACGTCGCGTCGAGGGATTTGACAAGGAACACGACGGCGACTCCTCCAGTGGCCCTGAGGGCACGGAGCGGATGGTCGAGAGCGAGGACACCCCGGGTACTCAGCCTGGTCCCGTGGAGATGCTGGGGATCGTGCCGATGCCCGCCGACGCGAATCGTTGCACCGCGGTTTCCAAGCGCTCCGGCAAGCGCTGCAAGCGGTACCGGCAAGCACAGTCAAGCGTGTGCAGCAAGCACGCTTCAAGCGTTACGCAGCCGATGCGGCATCGCCCAGGCTCCGATGGATCTGGCTTAGGCAAGCCAATTCCCCAGGCAGCCGCAGACACGTGGCCCTGGGACGAAGAGGAGTGGCGAACCCGCTTCGACGAGGTCAACGAGTGGATCTGGAACGGGCTCCATCAGACGAATCCTGAACTGACGGAGGATCTGTGGGGGTTCTTCTCACGGGTCGAGGATGAGCTTCACCCTCACCA
>JACCVK010000056.1 GCA_013698195.1 Actinomycetota bacterium
GTCTCCTGCCTCCTCCGCGGGAGACCGGCAGCAGCGAAGGACCGCTCGAGACGCGCGTACGCCGCGATCACCGCACGGCGCGCGTCGGGATCCGCCCGGAGGTCGTCGACCGTCTCCTCGAGCACGTCCGCGAGCTGCTCGGCAACGACGGCGTCGCCGCCCCCGGTCGCTTCCGCGCGCCGCCTCGAAGCGAGCAGGAACGCGCCGACGCAAAGAGCAAGCAGGCCGACGACGATCGCAACCGGAATCCAGGCGAACTCGGCCTCGTACAGCCTTCCGCTACCGGGATCGGTGCCGGGCGCCCTCGTCTGCGAGTTGGCGCCGATATCAACGACCTCGATCCCGCCTTCGCCCAGTGTGAGGCGCTTGTTTCTCAGCCCGAAGTAGACGGCTAGCCCGAGGAGAAACGCGAAGGCCACGAGCGCGATGAGGTTCGACCGGCGATAACGGCCCGACGCGAGCTCCGCCGCGATCTCCTTCCGCTGCGTCAGCCCATAGATGAGGATGACGGCGCCGGGAATGAGCGCGAGCAGCGCGAGGCTGAACAACGTGTCCAGAAGCGTGTCGGAAGGGGCGCGCGTGTCCCCGCTCCCTCCGGGAGTCGATCCGGTCGACGCAACCGCAACGAGGGCCACGAGCACGAAGACCGCGAGGACGGCGACGATGAGGGGGCCGTTTGAGCGCCCCCTCACGTCTCGACCCTGTCCGTCGTTATGCGGGGTTCGCCGAGGGTGCAGCCGCAGTCGCCGCTGGAGCCTCCCAGTAGCGATTCAGCGCGCCCTGAACCTTTACGAACCAGACGATCGCCGGGATGACGAGGATCGCCCCCGGAAACAGCCACAAGCCGGTCCAGCCGCTCACGGGCGGTTCCTTGCCGGCGCGCTTGTACATGTTTCCGATCTCGGACGGGATGACGAACGCGCTGACCGGGCTGACCAGAATCCAGACGACGAGCCCGAGAACTCCGCCGAGCCCGTCTCCCGTGTGCTGCTTCAGCTCTTCGTGGGTCTTGTAGACCCAGTACCACCCGTAGAAACCGATCGTGACGATGAAGAGCAGGATTCCGAAGCCGATCCCGCGTGGCTGTCCTGGCGGCCCGCTCGCCGTTGCCTGAGTGCTCATGGCTCCGGAGTCTGAGGCATTCGGCGGACGTGTGCGGCGCTACGCTCCTTCGCGTGAGCTCCACGGCTGCTCCGATCGAGGAACGGTTTCCGCGACCGGCGATCGTCGGTGTGTTGAATGTCACGCCGGACAGTTTCTCCGACGGAGGCGAGTTCATGCGGGTCGGGGACGCGATTGCCCAGGGGAAACGGCTCAGCGAGGAAGGTGCGGCGCTCGTTGACGTGGGTGGGGAGTCCACACGGCCCGGCGCGCGTGCGGTGTCACCCGCGGAGGAGCTCGCACGGGTCGAGCCGGTTCTCGCGGGGCTTGCGGGCATCACGATCTCCATCGATACCTCGAAAGCGGTGGTGGCGCGGCACGCACTCGAGCTCGGCGCGGTGCTCGTCAACGACGTCACGGCGCTCCGCGGAGACCCGGATCTCGCCGGCGTCGTTGCCGGCGCCGGTGCCTATCTCTGTCTGATGCACATGCGCGGCGAGCCGCGAACGATGCAGACGGCTCCCCGCTACGACGACGTCGTGTCCGAGGTGGCGGCCTTCCTCGAGGCGCGGCTTGCATTCGCGGTCACCCAAGGAATTCCCGAGGAGAAGGTCTGCCTCGACCCGGGCATCGGCTTCGGCAAGTCCCCGGATCACAACCTGGAGCTCGTTCGCCGCCTCGATCGCATCGTCGCGATCGGGCGGCCGGTGCTCGTGGGCTTCTCGCGAAAGAGCACGCTCGGGAAGGTTCTGGGAGACTCGAGCGCAACGCAGGGCACGCTTCCCGCATCGCTCGGCGCCGCCGTGGCGGCCTTCGAGCGAGGCGCGTGGTTTCTCCGCGTCCACGATGTTCGCGCGACGGTCGAAGCGCTCGCGGTCGCAGCGGCCGTCGGGCGGGGGAAGGTGACGGCATGACCATCGAACTGAGCGGAATCGTCGTCTTCGGCTGTCACGGTTACCTCGAGGAGGAGCGGAGGCTCGGTCAGCGCTTCCTCGTCGACCTCTGGGCGGACCTCGACGAGGGCGCCACCGTCAGCGACGACCTCGAGGAGACGGTCGACTACCGGCGGCTCGCGGAGCTCGTGCAGGAGGTCTTCGCAGGTCGGTCCCGGTTCCTGCTCGAAGGACTCGCGGGCGCGGTGGCGGACGGGATCATGGAGCGCTTCTCGCCCGTGCGCTCCGTTCGGGTTCGGGTTCGCAAGCCGGACGTCGTGCTCGGCGCGGCCGTCGAGCACGCCGCGGTGATCGTCGACCGGGCACGAGCCTGACGGCCCGCGCATACGTCGGGCTGGGTGCAAATCTCGGTCGGCGCGACGAGACGCTGGCCGAGGCGATCCGGTTGCTCGAGGAGACCGGCGGCATCGAGGTGGTCGCCCGCTCGGGCCTGCGCGAGACCGATCCGCTCGGTGTCGTCGACCAGCCGCCCTTCCTGAACGGCGCCGTCGCGCTCGCCACCGAGCTGGCGCCTGTGCGACTGCTCGAGGTGTTGCTCGCGATCGAGCGCCGTCTCGGCCGAGTTCGGGACGGCACGCGCTGGGGCCCGAGGACGATCGACCTCGACCTGCTCCTGTACGGCGACGAGACCCTGGACGAGCCTGGGCTGCGCCTACCGCATCCGCGCCTCCATGAGCGTCGCTTCGCGCTGGAGCCGCTCGCGGAGCTGGATCCTGAGCTCGTCGTGCCTGGTCGCGGCAGAGTGGCGGACCTCCTCACGGCGCTAGACTGACGCGCGTCAATGTCGCACCTCGATGAGCTCGACGACTTCGAGGCGGAGCTCGAGCTCTCGCTCAAACGCGAGTACTCGGCAGTCTTTGCCCTCTTCCGCTACTGCGTCCTGACTCAGGACGCGACCTACCTCTGCAACAAGCTCGACGTCGAGGCGCTGCCGCAGTCGGGCTATCCGTTCTTCCACATCCGGATGGAAGACGTCTGGGTGTGGGACAAGAATCGGCCGAGCCGGATCATTCCCCGAGCTCAGGTGTATACCTCGGGTGACGTGACGGTGGAGGAGTTGCGCGGGGAAGGCGAGGAGCCTCGGCTGACCGCGGAGGATCTCGCCGAGCGGATCGGGCAGCCGCTCTCGGGCGACGACGACGCAGCCTGAGCGACGGCGCAGACCTCGCAGCCCTTCCTCTGATTCACTAAGCCCATGCTCCTGGCTGTCGACGTGGGCAACACGCAGACGGCACTCGGCCTCTACTCCGGTGCCGATTTGACCGATCACTGGCGACTGGCGACCGAGCGGTCGTCGACCGCCGACGAGCTGGGCG
>JACCVK010000096.1 GCA_013698195.1 Actinomycetota bacterium
GAGTACGACCCCGAGCGGGCGCGGCTCGTCGGGAACTTTCCGCAGGCGTTCACGCACCTCACCCTCGTCGAGACCGCGTTCACACTCGCGAGGAAGACGCGCTGAGTCCTAGGGCACGACGGCGAAAAGACGCCATTCACCTGGCACGCCTTTCAGCCCGGCGACGCCCCGGTCCTCAAACTCGAGACCTGACCCCGCGACGAGGTCCCTTACCGTCCCGGAGACGAGCACTTCTCCCGGCCCGGCCATGCCGGCGACGCGGGCCCCGATGTTGACCGCGATGCCGGCCATCTTGCCGTCGAGCAACTCCACCTCGCCGGTGTGCAAGCCCGCTCGCACCCGGAGGTCGAGGGGTCGCACGGCCTCGATGATGGCTTGCGCGCAGCGAATGGCGCGGGCGGGGCCGTCGAAGGCGGCGAAGAATCCGTCGCCGGCCGTGTCGAGTTCGCGTCCGTCGAAGCGCCCGAGTTCGCGGCGGACCGCAATGTGATGTTGCTCGAGGAGATCGCGCCAACGTCGATCCCCGAGCTCCGCTGCCTGAACGGTGGAGCTCACGAGATCGGTGAAGAGCACAGTCGCCAGGGCACGGTCGGGCGTGCTCGTCTCGCGACGCCCGGTGAGGAACTCACGGATCTCGGCGAGCGCGGCGTCGGGTTCGAACCACGGGATGTGATCCTCTCCCGTGAGCTCGACGTACTGTGCGCCCGGGATCGTGCGGGCGAGGAAGCGCCCGTTTTCGACGTGGCAGACGCGGTCCCCGACCGCGTGGAGAACGAGGGTTGGCACGTTGATCACAGGGGCGACGTGTCGAACGTCGATGTCGAACGCCATGCGCATGAACGCCTCAGCGGAGCCGGGCGTGTTCGCGTTCACCTGAAGACGCGCCATCCAGGCGTGGGCCCACTCCTCGCCGGCCACGCTCGGTGCGAGCGAACGGATTCCTAGCCCCTTTCCCCAACGCTCGGATAGGGACGCCATCGCCGCTTCGAACTCTTCCTCCGTCCCCTCCCCCCACGGCCATTCGTCGTCGGTTCGCTCGCGCACTTCGGCTCCGTGAAGGATCAGGGCGACCGTTCGCTCCGGATGTGCAGCCGCGAAGAGCAGCGACAATGGACCGCCTTCAGAGGCGCCCAACAGAGCGGCGCGCTCGCTTTCCACGGCGTCCATGACGGCGCGTACGTCGTCCATGCGCTCTTCGAGCGTCGTCGCGCCTGGGACGCGGTCGGACATTCCCATTCCCCGCTTGTCGAAAAGGACCACGCGGGCGAACTCGGCGAGGCGTTCACAGTAGCGACGGAACTGGGGTAGCTCCCATCCGATCTGGAGACGTGTTATTGCGCCCTGGACGTAGATGAGATCGACCGGACCGTCGCCGATGACCCGGTAGGCGACGTGGACGTCGCCACTCCGGGCGAACTGGACGTCGGTCACACCGGAAGGGTCTCCCGCGGGTCGCGTGCAGTCAAGCTCAGCGGCGGCCGAAGGAGTGCGGCCTGGGCAACGACTCCCAGACGGTGTCGTTTTCCGCGACCCGGCGTGCGAGTGGGCTGAGCGTCTCGAGCTGCGAGACGAGCACGTTGCGGTTCTCCCCGATTCGCTCGTAGCGGCCACGTGCGAGGACGAGCGGCTCGGCACGCACCGCTGCGCGGTGTCGCTCGTAGACCTGCGGCGGGACGATGAGGTTGATCTGGCCGTGCTCGTCCTCGAGGAGCATGAAGACGACGCCTTTCGCGGTCGAAGGGCGCTGACGCGCGACGGTCATCCCCGCCACGGATACCTGGCGCCCGTGCGGATGCTCCAGGAGATCGGCGCTCGAGAGCGTGCCGGTGGGAAGGTGCGCGCGGAGAAGCGCGAGCGGGTGCGTACCGACGGAAAGCCCGGTGTGACGATAGTCCGCGAGCATCCGCTCCCAGCGCGTGAGGTCACGAAGCTCCGGGGTTGCCGCGGTCGGGTCGAGCGTGAGCGGAAGCTGCTTCGCCTCGCCGCTCGTTCCGGGTACGGACTGAGGCCGGAACGCGAGGCCAAGCTCCCAGAGCAAGTCGCGCCGCTTGCTGCCGAAGACGTCGCAGGCGCCACCCTTCACAAGTGCTTCCAGACCGTCGCGCGAGAGCCGGCTGCGGCGGGCGAGGTCGCCGATGTCTCGATAGAGGCCGTTCGCCTCCCGGTCGGCGACGATCGCGGCGGCGTCTTTCCCCACCGACGCGATGTAGTTGAGACCGATGCGGACCGCGGGGGTGGTGGTCGTAGGGGCGAGATATATCTCGTCCCTACAGCCCGGAACAGTCTCGAGCGCACACTTCGCCTGACTCAGATTCACGTCTGGCGGCAGCACTTCCACCCTGCGCCGCTGCGCGTCCCGCACGAGCGTCGCCGGCGGATAGAAGCCCATCGGCTGCTCGTTCAGGAGCGCGCAGAGAAATTCCGCGGGATGGTGCCTGCGGAGCCATTGCGACTGGTACGCGAGCAGGCCAAACGCAGCCGCATGCGACTTCGGGAAGCCGAAGCCGGAGAAGCCGACGAGCTTGTCGAAGACGAGGTTCGCCTTCTCCGCGTCGACCCCGTTTCCCGCAGCGCCCTCGATGAAGCGCCCGCGATACGCCTCAAGCGCGTCGTGGCTCCGCTTGCGGCTCATCGCTCGCCGCAGACCCTCGGCCTCCCCCACCGTGAAGCCCGCGAGCGTCATCGCGACCTCGAGCACCTGATCCTGGAAGACGACCACGCCGTAGGTCGCGTGCAGCGGCTCGCGCAAGAGCTCGTGGTCGACCGGCCAGACGTAAGAGGGGTCTTCGCGCAGGCGCTCCCTCGCGTCGATGTAGGGATGGACGGCCTTGCCCTGGATCGGTCCAGGGCGGACGAGCGCGACCTGGATCGTGAGGTCGTCCAGGTTTGCCGGTTTCGTCCGCAGGAGGCTCTGCATCTGCGCGCGGCTCTCGATCTGGAACGCCCCCACCGTGTCTGCGCGCTGAATCTCCGCGAATACATCTGGATCGTCGAACGGGATGCGCGAGAGGTCGATCGGCGTGCTCTGCGTAAGCGCGATCTGCTCGACGCAGTCCTCGACCGCCGAGAGCATCCCCAGACCGAGGAGGTCGATCTTGAGGAAGCCCGCGTCGGCGCACGAGTCCTTGTCCCACTGACAGAGCTGCCGCCCGGCCATCGCGGCCGGCTGCACGGGGACGAGCTCGACGAGCGGCCGTGTCGAGACGATCATCCCGCCCGGGTGCTGCGAGACGTGGCGCGGGAGCCCTGCGATCTCGCCCGCGAGCCAGGCGAACGCGCGCCAGCGCCGCGAGCCGAGCTTGCGCCCGCCGTCCGGGAGCCGCTCGAGCTCCTCTCGCACGCGGCGCGCGTCCCAGCCATCGGTGAGTCGCGCGAGCCGCTCGAGCTCGGCGTACGGGAGGCCAAGTGCCTTGCCGACGTCGCGAATCGCGCCTCGCGAGCGGTAGGTCGCGAAGCTCGCGACGAGCGCTGCGTGCTCGCGGCCATAGCGCTCGGTGACCGCGACGATGAGCTTCTCCCGGATGTCGCGCGGGAAGTCGAGATCGATGTCCGGCACCGAGGCGAGCTCGCGATTCAGAAAGCGCCCCAGCGAGAGGTCGTTCTCCACCGGATCGACGTGCGAGAGGCCTGTGAGGTAGCAGACGATCGAGCCGACCGAGCTGCCTCTCCCGCGCCCCGGCGGGAGGAAGTGCCTCGGCGAATCGCGGCCGCGTACCTCGAGC
>JACCVK010000118.1 GCA_013698195.1 Actinomycetota bacterium
CCTGTGACCGTCCGCGTGAGCCAGGTTCGGCCTTTCGAGTCCAGGACTCGCGCCGCGTCGCGCGCTGCCTCCTCTTCTTCGAACAGACCGTAGACGGCCGGGCCGGCTCCGCTCACGTCGGCGCGGAAGGCACCTAGCTCTTGGAGGTCCACGGCAAGTGTCGATGAGGCGAGATCGTTGCCGGGTAGGGAGGCGAGATCCGTTGCGCTTTCGACGCGGTCGAGAGCAGAGAGCAGGACGCTCCGGCGCTCGTCGAACCCGACCGTGCCTCCGTCGTCGTCGAACCTCGCGTACACCGCGCCTGTGGACTGCTTGGCCTCGTCCCGGGGAATGACGAGGACGACCGGAACGTCATGCGGGATCGTCACCGATGCGAGATCCGAGCCGTCTCCGGTCGCAAGCTGTGCTCCGACGCGCAGGAAGAAGGGCACGTCGGCGCCGAGTCCCGCGGCAATCTCGTGCAGGCGCTGTTCCGGCAACGGCTGTTCGCTGATCTCGTTCGCCAGCCGGAGCGCGACCGCCGCATCCGCACTCCCACCGCCGAGACCAGCTGCGACCGGGATGCGCTTGTCGATCCGGACGTGCCAACCGCGTTCGTCACCGGTCATCTCGCCGAACACCGCCAGCGCCGAGCGGACGATCGTGTCCTCGTAGCCCTCTACCGCGATGCCGAGCTCCGGAGCGGTGGGCTCGACTTCGATCGTGTCCGCGAGACCGATCCGCTGGAGCAACGTCACGACCTCGTGCTTGCCGTCGGGCCTCACGGGACCGACGACAAGGCCGAGGTTGATCTTCGCGAATGCCTCCCTCGATCTCATCCGAGGGCTTTCGCGAGCGCGACGAACTCCTCGGGTGCGAGCTCCTCGGCGCGCGTGGCCGCATTGCGGCCGATGTCGGCGAGGGCTGTCTCGGCCTCGCTGCGAGATGCGAATCCTGTGTGGGCAAGCGAGTTCGCGAGCGTCTTGCGGCGATGCGCGAATGCGGACTCGACGACAGGCCGGACGAGGTCGAGGCGAGTGCCTGGGTAGCGCTCGAAGGCCACGAGAGCGGACTCGACACGGGGCTTCGGGCGGAACGCGCTCGACGGCACGCGATGCGAGCCGAGCTTGCGCGTGTGCAGTTGTACGAGCACGGAGACGGCGCCGTACGCCTTTGTTCGCGGCGACGCGAAGAAGCGCTCCGCGACCTCGCGCTGCACCATCACGACCCAGCGTTCGAGAGTCGGTATCCGCTCGAGGCTCTCGACGACGATGGGCGTTGCGACGTTGTAGGGGAGGTTCGAGACGAGCTTCGTCGGCGGCGGATCGAGGTTGCCGTACTCGAACCTGACCGCATCGGCGAACGTGACGTGAACATTGCTCGTCCCTTGGAGGGCTTCGCCGAGCGACTCGCGCATAGAGGTGTCGAGCTCGATGGCGTGCACCGTTTCGACGCGTTCGGCGAGATGCCGCGTGAGGACACCGTAGCCCGGCCCGATCTCGAGAACGATGTCGCCCGGCTCGAGCTCGGCGAGGCGCTCGATGACTCCCAGGAAGTTCTCGTCCACGAGGAAGTGCTGGCCGAGCGACTTCTTCGCACGCGGCCTGTCCGCCCTAACCCTCACGGCAAGGCGAACGCCACTGACGCGTTCGCGTGAGCCTGGGCCGCGAGAGTCGCCGGCTCCACGCCGCGCACTTCGGCAAGCGCCCCGACTGTATGGACGACGTTCGCGGGCTCATTGGGGCGACCACGCACCGGCTGGGGAGCGAGGTAGGGGCTGTCGGTCTCCACGAGGAGCCTGTCGTCCGGGACGGCACCAGCTGCGGCGCGGAGCTCGGTCGCTTTCGGGTACGTGACGTTTCCAGCGAACGAGACGTAATAGTCACGCTCGAGAGCGACAGGCAGGAGGGCGGGCGACGAGAAGCAGTGGAGAACGACAATTCCTCGAAATCCGGCGAGAGCGGCGGCTGTTCCTGCTTCGGCGTCGCGACTATGGATCACGACAGGCAGCCGAAGCTCGTCCGCGAGCCCGAGCTGGGCGACGAAGAGCCGCAGCTGGTCGGCGGGCGTTGCATGGTGGCGGGCGTTGTCGAGTCCTGTCTCGCCGACCGCGACTGCGTTCGAGTTCTCGAAGAGCCCCCGAAGCTCGTCGAGTCGGCGCGCCTCGGCGGTGGATGCCTGGTGCGGATCGATGCCCAACACCGCATAGACGCCCTCGTGGCGCTCGGCGAGCGCGACAGCCGCACGCGACGACTCGATCCCAGTTCCAATCGTGATGATCCGCGTGACGCCTACGTCGCGCGCACGAGCGATTGCCCGATCCGCGTCCTCGCACCCGTCGAGGTGAGCGTGCGTGTCCGTCACGCGTCCTCGCCGTCGGCGGCGGTTCCTTCGGCTGCGTCCTCCATCCTGCGAAGCTCCTCGTCGACGACCTTTTCGGGATCCAGCTTCGCGAAGAGCGGAGCCGGCTCGCGCAGCGCCTGTCCCGGTGCGATCGCGCTCGGCGTCCAGCTACCGACCCAGGCCTCGTACTCGCCCGCGAGCACCGTGTGCTCACGTCCTTCGTCCTCCTGGATGACGCGGGACTCGATCGCCCCCGCGAGAACGCCGTCGTAGCCGAGGAGCTCGTGGAGCCGTTGCGACGAGAACGGGAGGTACGGCGCCAGAAGGATCTTGAGATTGTCGATCGCATGCAGAGCGACATAGAGGATCGTTCCGGCCCGGTCTCGCTCCGTTTCCAAGGCCGACCAGGGCGCGTGCTCGGCGATGTACTGGTTCACGAGGCTGGCGAGTCTCATTGCTTCCTGGAGACCCGCCTTGAAGCGTGCAGACTCGATGAGCGAGCCGATCGTGTCGAATCCGCGCTCGACCTCTGCGATGAGCGCCGCATCCGAATCGCCAAGTGCGCCAGGTTCCGGAACGACGCGGAAGTTCTTGTAGGCGCTCTGGAGCACTCGGTTGACGAGATTGCCCCAGTTCGCCACCAGCTCGTCGTTGTTCCTTCGAACGAACTCCGACCACGTGAAGTCGGTGTCCTGCGTCTCCGGGCCGGCGATCGAGAGGAAGTACCGGAGCGGGTCCGGGTCGTAGCGGCTCAGGAAGTCACGCACGAGGATCTGGACTCCCCTGCTCGAGCTGAACTTCTTGCCCTCCATCGTGAGGTACTCGCTCGAGGCGACGTTGTCGGGCATCTCGAGTGGGCCCCGGCCGTCGCCGAACTCGCCGCCGGCGCCGTAACCGAGCAGCATGCTGGGCCAGATGACCGTGTGAAACACGATGTTGTCCTTACCCATGAAGTACGTGTGCTCCGCTTCCGGGTTCTGCCACCAGTCGCGCCAGGCATCGGGGGTCCCGCGATTCGTGGCCCATTCGATCGCTGCCGACAAGTAGCCGATAACCGCGTCGAACCAGACGTAGATCCGCTTCCCGTCGAGCTCCTCGTACCCCGGCACGGGTATCGGAACGCCCCAATCGAGATCGCGCGTGATCGGGCGTGGCTTGAGCTCCTTGACGAAGTTCAGCGAGAACTTGCGAACGTTGGGCCGCCAGTGGTTCTGCGACTCGATCCATTCCGTTAGTCGTTCCTTGAAAGCCGGTAGATCGAGGAACAGGTGCTTGGTCGTCTTGAAGACCGGTGGTGTTCCGTCGATTCTCGAGCGCGGATCGATCAGGTCGACCGGGTCGAGCTGGTTACCGCAGTTGTCGCATTGGTCGCCCCGAGCGCTCTCGTAGCCGCAGATCGGACAGGTTCCTTCGACATAGCGGTCAGGGAGCGTGTGACCTGTCGCGGCGGAGAACGCACCGAGCGTCTCGCGCTCGATGACGAAGCCCTTGTCGTAAAGCGTGCGAAAGAGGTCTCGGGTGACGCGATAGTGATTCTCGGTCGTCGTCCGGGTGAAGAGGTCGTAGGAGAGCCCAAGATCGCGAAGGTCCTCGCGAATGAGCTCGTTGAACTTCTCGGCGGTATCACGCGGCGACTCGCCGGCTGCGTCGGCTGCCACCATGACCGGCGTGCCGTGCTCGTCGGTCCCGCTCACCATGAGGACGTCGTTGCCGCGCAACCGGTGATAGCGGGCGAACGTGTCCGACGGCACGCCGAACCCCGCGACGTGTCCGATGTGGCGAAGTCCGCTCGCATACGGCCACGCCACCGCTACGAGAATCTTCCTCGGCGACTGGCTCACGGCCGCGAATCATAGGTAGCGGCACATTCGCGTCCCGACCGTCGTCGACGGTCTGGCGCAGAGTGCGGACGAGTAGCGGACCACACGGGAGGAGCAGCCCGATCGCGAGTAGGCCGAGCGTCCACCAGCGCCACCACGACGGCCTCCGTGCATCGCTCGAAGAGCGCGGGTCGTCGATTCGAGAAAGCAATGCCGGAGGTCGAACGGGGCGGCTCTGCGCGGTCGGATCGATTGGCCCGTCGCCAGCTCGCAGGGCTGAAGCCCTCGGCAAGGCCGTGTGACGATCCCCGCGCTGAACCGGCACCGCCCGCTCAGCGACATCGCGAGCCACGTAGCTGGAATTCCGCGATGCGCGAAGCGCGTCAATCGGCTGCCTGGCATCCGGCCACACTTCGCCGGCACGTGCAGCACCGCCGTTCGACTCCGCGGACGGTGCCTGTGTCTGGCGCTTCCCGCCACCGGAGCCATCCGCGGCCGCCGACGTCGGCGAGGTGGACGTGGGGCGCACAGGCGAAGCCTTAGGCTGCAGAGCGGGCGGAGTCCTAGGCACGAGAGCGGGCGGAGCCGTGGGCACGAAGGCGGGCGGCGGCGCGGGTGTGGCCACGGGAGCCGAACTGAGAGCGGGAGCAGCAGCAGGCGGGGCGGGAGGAGAAGAGGCGCTCTGAGCCGGCGGAGGAACGGGCGGCGGCGCCGAGACGGGAGCTGGGGCCGGCGATGGCGCGGGCGGAGACGCAGGAGGCGCCGATGCGGCTCGCGCCGGAAGCAGCTTGGCCGGATCGACGTACTTCTCCTCTTCACCCACACGGATCCCGAAGTGCAGGTACGGAACGCTGTGCTCCGCCTCGCCCGACGGGCCGGGCTCGGCGACGGCAGCGCCCTCCTCAACATGTGCCCCCCGTTTGACGAGGAGCGGCCCGACGTGCGTCAGCGACGCCTTATAGCCGTCCGCGGTCGCGATCGTGACCGTCAGGCCGTGCGTGGGTACCTGACCCGCGAACGTCACCTCGCCGGAAACAGGCGCCCGCACGACGGTCGCTGTGCCGACGGCGACGTCGATACCGCGGTGCTGGCCCGCCGCGTACGTGTCGTCGCCGAGGGAGAACTCGCGCAGCACCGGGCCGTCCACAGGCCATCCCCAGGCAAGCGCGTTCGGTACGTCCGCAAGTGCACCTGCCGCAGCGAGTGCGAGGAGAACGACGAGTCTTGTTGCCCGTGAAGCGAACATGCACCGAGGCTAGCGGGAGCTCGCGGGTGACGTCAACGAGTGTCACGAAGTTGTTGCAGAGAGGCGCGATAGAGCGTGTTTCGAGCCGCCCCGGTCAAGCGCGCGACGACGTCGACCGCCTGCTTTCGCGGGACACCCGCCTCGACGAGCTCGGCGACGGTTCGAATGGCGACCTCGGAGACATCACGCACTTCGACGACGAACCGCCCGAGCACGAGCGTGATCTCTCCCCGCGGCGGGTCCCTGAACGCCTCCGCGACCTCGTCGAGCCTTCCTCGTACAACCTCCTCGAAACGCTTCGTCAGCTCGCGACATACAGCCACGGGCCGGTCGGGCATGGCCTCCGCGAGGACCGCGAGTGAGCCCGGCAGCCGGCGTGGAGACTCGAACGCCACGATCGCATCGCCGAACCGGGCAAGCGCGGCCGCCAGTGCCCGGCGCTCGGCGTCGCGCCTGGGCAGGTAGCCGACGAAGCGGTACTC
>JACCVK010000186.1 GCA_013698195.1 Actinomycetota bacterium
CGTGCACGGTGTCCGTCACGGTCGACACGGGGCGATGCTAGCGGCCTGGGCTAGCGGTCTGACGACGCCCCGGGGTTCAGGCCCTGGCCCGACGCTTCACGCCGTGCACGGGCCGTCCCGCAGCCTCCCACGCGTAGTACGACGCGCTCGGCCCGAACCCGACCTCATAGGAGACAACGCGCGGGTTTCGGCCCACATCCTTGGCGCGCTGCGCGTGCCAGAGCAGATTCGGATCGTCTCGCTCCTCCCAGACGAGGACGAGATGAGCCGCCGTCATGAAGATGGCGACGAACGAGCAACCGTCGGCGGGGCACGGAAAGGGATCGGTCTCGACACAAAACCAGCCGTCATGGCTGCTTTCGTCATCGCTCCGCCACAGCTCCTCGGCTACCTCATCGATCAGCTCGTCAACGGCGATTGCTCTGGGCCGGACCTCTGGCTCCACGTCGGCAAGAATAGCCAGGTGTCCGAACCGCTCAACCGCGACGCGGCGCTCGTGCTCTCGGGTGGCGGCATCAACGGGGTGCTGCTCGAGCTCGGCTTCCTCAAGCGCCTGCGCGAGACTCCCTTCTGGTCGAGAGTCGGCTGGATCTACGGCACGTCCGCCGGGGCACTGGCCGGGACGATGGGCGCGCTCGACCGACTCGACGATCTGGAGACATTTTTGCTCGCGCTGCGCTCCGACGAAGTCTTCCGTCCGCGACGCATGTGGCAATTGCCCCTCGGTGGTCTCCGCGACTACGCACTGCCTGAGACGATTGCCACGCGTCTCGGCCCAGCGGACGAGATCGGCACCGGGCTTGCGAACTCCGAGATCGAGCTCGTCGTCTTCGCGACCGACGTGAGCGAGCATCTCAGCTCCGACATCACACGCAACTTCGAGCTCGTCTTCTCCTCTCGAACGGCGTCTCCGGGAGTCATGGCACGCGCCACCTTCGCATCTGCGGCAATCAGCGCCCTCGTCCTGCCGATCCCGATCGGCGACGTCATTGCGACGGACGGAGGCTGGGTGCGGAACTTCCCACTCGAGCACGCCGAGACCAACCCCGCAGTCAGCGCAGTGGCGGCGTTCCGCTACCTGGCGACCTACCGACCGCTCGACGTGTCCTTCCTCGAGCGCATTCGGGAACGCCTCGGGCGCTTCCGGGCGATAGCTCCCATCCGCGGCATCCTCGAGGAGATCCAGCTCGCAGAGGAGCGCGCCCGGCGCGGAGAGCCAGCGCACTACCCGGAACTCATCATCCGCCTCATGCGCGTCACGGTCGCGCGGAACACCGTTGTCGAGGAACAGCTCTCGAATGAACGCGCCGCTTCCGCGACGGAGATCCACCGACTGCGCCACGAAGTCATCGAGGCAGCGGTCAGGGCTGCACCGTCCAGGCATCGCCAGGGCCTTCGAGAGGAGCTGGAGGCCCTCTTCTCGGCGGCTCGCTTCCCATTCAGAACAGATCGCACGATCGACCGGCTCATCGTTCGCGCAGCTCCCGGGGAGGGCGGGCTCGACCCGACGTATCGCGGCGAGTGGGACGAGACCACGAAGCGCGCGCTGATCGAGCTTGGTTACCGGCTGACGGACGAGGCGCTCACGGACGCGCCCCACTTCCTCGAGCCGCCTGGGTAGAGAGCTCAGGGGCGGAAGTAGGACCCGGGCAGGCCCGACCGGGCCCTACGACCGTCTACAGGTCAGGCCCCGGCAAGCCGGGGCCCGTGCGGCTAACCCTGGGGGGAAGCGGGTTGCCGCCCGAGCGTGACTGTCACGCTCGTTTTCTCGCCGTCGCGAAACACCTGGAGCTTGAGCTTCTCGCCGGGCATGTGTGCGGCGATCGCGTCGCGAAGCTCCTCGACGGTGGAAATCTTCTTGCCGTCAGCCGAGACGATGATGTCCCCGCCGAGGACGTATGTCTCACCGGAGACGACCACCTGGGTGTCGCCCGGCTGCATCCCTGCGCGGTCGGCGCCGGTGCCGTTCAACACCGACTCGACGAGGATGCCCTCCTCGACCGGCAGCTTGTACGACTCGGCCACCTGCGAGGTGATCGGCTGACCGGTGATCCCGAGATGCGGGTGCTCGACTCGGCCGTTGCGCAGGATCTGGGCGACGACGTTCTTGACGGTCTCTGCGGGCACCGCGAAGCCGATCCCGACGTTGCCGATGCTGATCCCGCCGGTCTCGATCTGGGTGTTCACGCCGATGACCTCGCCTCGGTCGTTGAGCAGTGGGCCGCCCGAGTTCCCCTTGTTGATCGGCGCGTCTGTCTGGATGACATGGTCAATCGTGAACTGGTTCGGCGCCGTGATCAGGCGCTGGACGGCGCTGACGATGCCTGCGGTGGCCGTGCGGTCGAGCCCGAATGGATTGCCGATCGCAACCACCGGATCGCCGACCTTCACGAGATCGGAGTTCCCGAGCGGGAGCGGCGTGAGCGCATTGGCGTCGACGTTCACGCGCAGGACGGCGAGGTCGGTGGACGGATCGTTGCCGACGAGCCGTGCCTCGACGGTGTCGCGATTCGAAAACCCGACCCGGATCTCGTCTGCGCCTTCGACCACATGGAAGTTCGTGACGATGTGGCCGCTCTTGTCCACCACGAAGCCAGAGCCGAGAGCCTCCTGATCTCCGCTGACGCTCGTGGCCCCGGTCTGCGAGTTGATCTGCACGACCCCGGTGGCGGCACGTTCGTAGATCTCGTTGACGCTCATCGTCGTCCCCGCCGAAGGCGCGGTCTGAGTCCGGACGGACGGCGTCGTGTCCTGGACGACGGTTGTGGTCGTGTCGCCGTCGAGGCCCCCGAGCAACGCAACGGCGCCGACTGCCAGGGCGCCGCCGAGAATCGCCGTCACGACCAAGGCGGCGTAGGAACGAAGCGAAGAGGACATGCGCCGTTCTTTATAGCCGGGCGGGCGTGTATCGCCGGTTACCGGCGGTTAAAGCCGAGTTGCGCGGCTGGGACCGACTCAGCCCGCGAGGATGCCCGTGGCGTACATCGCCACGACACCCGCGAGGAAGCCGCCGATCGCGTACCCGGAGCGAAGCCCACCCGGAGCCTGGCGCGCGACGTAGCGGCTGACCTCGACGACGACCTGGAACGCGGCTCCCGCGGCGATCCCGAAGAACAGCGCCCCGAGCACGTCGCTCTTCGTGTACCCGCCGATCCACGTCCCGAGGATCGTCGGCGCGCCGGCGACGAGGGCGAGCCCCGCTAGCGCGAGCACGGTCGAGCGCGTCTTCGCGAGCGGGGCGGCGATGCCGAGCCCTTCGGTGACGTTGTGGATCATGAAACCGATGATGAGAAACGTCCCGAGCTGAAGCTCGCCGACGGCGAACGACGTCCCGATCGCGAGTCCCTCGCCGAGGTTGTGGACGCCGATCCCGATCGCCACGAGGAGCGCGAGCGCGAATCCCGTTGCTCCGGAGCCACGCCCGAGCATGCCGGCGAGCGCAGTCATTCCGAGGAAGCTGAGAGCGACGCCGAGCAGCACCAGACCGGCACCACCGAGCGCAGCCGGAAGGAGTGCCTGGAGCTGGAGCGCCTCGGACAACGCCTCAACGCCGAGGAAGGTCAGAAGTCCGGCGGTGAACGCCATGAACGCAGCCAACCAAGCGGCACTCGCTTGCCGAAGCGCAGGTAGCCAGAGGAGGCCGAGCGCGACCGGCACAACGCCGACGAGCAGGCCGATGAGCGCGTAGCCGAAGAAGCTGTCGAGCGACGGCTCCGGTGTCTCCACAGCCGCGGCGATCTCCGTCACGGTCTGAACACCGCTCGAGCTCGTGACACCTACCGTGATCGGATCGTCCTCGACCCAGTCGAAGGAGATGACGATCGTGCTCGAGCGAAGCCGTCCGAGCGTCGTCGGCCCGTCGACCGTAAACGGGACGATCGCATCGTCGACATTCACGTTCGCGATGGTGAGGTCGTCCGGTTGCGGGTTGCGGACGAGAATGCGGATCTCCCCGGGCTCGAACTCGACGCGCCTGATGTCGAACTCGTCCGCCGGAGGAGGGTTCCCGCCGATGAGCTCGGCGAACCGGTCTCCGCTCAGCGAGACGGCGGCCACCGCGACCGTGAGCAGGAGAACGGGGACGAGCGCCCACAACCGCCAGCCGAAGCGCGCGCGAACCGACGCCGACCCGGCTTCCACGCTAGTCGACAACCTCGAAGAAGCCCATCCAACCGAGCTCGGCGAACTCGGACTGGTGCGCGTGGAACATGAATCTGCCGGTGTTCGCAAACTGGATCTCGATCACGCCGCGCTGACCCTGGCACTGCATCACGGTGTCCGTGAACTCCCAGTGGTCTCCTGTCCCCGTCGGCTGATACCGGAAGAAGTCCCCGTGGAGGTGGAGCGAGTTGATGAGATCGAACTCGGTGAGATTGGCGAGATAGATCCGCACAAGCTGCGAGCGCTTGACGCGGATCGGATAGCGCGCGTAGTAGAACGAGCGACCGTTGACGGTATAGAAGTTGTTCTCGCCGTCCGCGTCGGTGTCGAAGCCGTTCATGACCATGACCAGCTCCTGTGCGGGTGGGCGCGGTTCCTTCGGATCGATGATGAAGGCCCCGTAGAGCCCCTTGTGGATGTGCTTCTTGAGCGGCGTCGCGTGGCAGTGATAAAGGTGAAGGCCCGCGGGACGGGCCTCGAACTCGTACGTGAACGTGCCCCCGGACTCGACGACCTCGAAGACGCCGTCCATATTCGACGGATGGATGCCGTGGAAGTGAATCGTGTGCGGGTGCGACCCTTCATTCCGGAAGTGCACTCGGAGCGTGTCGCCTTCGGTCGCGCGCACGATCGGCCCCGGCGCCGTGCCGTTGTACGTCCACGCTGGAAAGAAGATGCCGGGCGCGATCTCGAGGTCGTTGTCAACCGCAACCAGGGTGTGCTCGCTGACGCGACCACGCCGGTACGGCTTCGCCGGCGGCGGATAGAGAAGTGCGTCGAGGTCGTTCGGCCCTCCGACCGCAGGTGCTTCGTCGCCGATCATCGCCGCGTGGCCAATCGCCGCCTGACCCTGGGCGTCTGTTCCAGCAGGACTCGTCGCGTGACGCGTGTCGGTGTGGGAGATGTGGCTACGTCCGCCCGCCTCGGCGCTGCCTTCGAGCGCAAATTTGGCGACGAGCGGGGCGGCCGCGATGGGCGCGGCCGCTGCGAGAAGCTTGCGACGTGTGAGTCTCGATTTAGACATGACTAAATCTCATTGGCAGTGTACCCTCATGTCTGTATGTCCACAACCAGCGATTTCACCGTCGCCGTTCAGGACTATCTGAAGGCGATCTACGCGCTCGA
>JACCVK010000127.1 GCA_013698195.1 Actinomycetota bacterium
TACTCAGCGCACCGCGAGAACTGCGAGGCGTGCGAGCCGCTCGCCTGCCCGTCCTACATCTCGTGGAAAGAGCACCGGGACTCGTGCCCGGCTTGTCTCGGCGATGCGCCGCTCACGCACGGTCCGCCCTGCGATCGAAAGCGTGAGTTCATCGACCACGACTCGGCGTGCCTGCGCTGTAACCCCTGCGCGACGCTCATCACGAAGATCGCGACGCTCGGCGAGTGGTTGGACGCCCGCAAGCTGCGCTCGCGCGCCGAGTGGCTTCGTGCCGTCGAGGAAGCCTCCGCATGAGCGCCGCTTCGGAGCGCGCCGCCGCCGCCGAGGGCGAGCAGCTCGCGCGGACTCTCGCCGTGCTCCGTGAGACGAGCGACAGGCCGCTCAGCTTCGTCACGGCCGGCGCTTTCGCCGCGCTCGACGAGGGCGGCTCTGAGCCGCTTGCCGCCGACGCCGAGTCGGGAACAGTCATCCCGGCGAACGGGCTCGTGCTCCTCTACGGCGACGGGGGAGCCGGGAAAACGACGCTCGTACTCGACATGCTCGTCCACCTGGCGAGTGGCGAGCCGTGGCTCGAGCTCGTGATGCCGGCGCGACCGCTGAGAATCTGCCTCGTCGAGAACGAGGGGCCTCGTCAGCTGTTCCGAAAGAAGCTCGCGCGGAAGCTCGCAAAGTGGCCTCGAGCCGCGGAGACGATCCGCGTGCTCGAGGAGCCCTGGCAGGGCGTCAGCTTCCGCGACGAGGCACAGCGCGACGAGTTCGTCGAGTTCGTGACGGCGCAGAAGATCGACCTGCTCGTCGCCGCACCGATCGCTCGGCTAGGTATGCAGGGAGGCGGAACGCTCGACGAGGTAGCCGAGTTCGCTGACCTCGTCGCCGACGTTCAGCGTCGCGCACCCGGACTCGCAGCGATGCTCGTCCACCATCCCAACCGCGCGGGGCAGGTGAGCGGTGCCTGGGAGGGCTTCCCGGATACGACCATGCACGTGCAGGCGTCGGGGCACGGCCGGACCCGGATCCTCTGGCAGAAGCTGCGCTGGAGTTCACTCTTGCACGGGAAGACGACGCACCTTCTGTGGGCCGACGGCGAGTCGTTCACGGTCGACGAACGAGAGGCGGTCACGGCGTCGACGATGGTCGACGAGATCCTCGCCGCCGTGCTCGAGAGCCCCGGTGCCTCGTGGACGAAGCTCCGGCCGCGGGTTCGAGGGAACGAGACGGAGAAAGCGGCCGTCCGGGATCGACTGATCGCTGACGGGCTGCTCGTCAATCAGACGGCTCGTGAGGGGCAGTTCCGGCTTTGGCATGCCGATGATCCGGCCGCCACCCGTTCCGAGCTTAGAACGGGCCTAGAACGGCTCCCGTTCCCCACCCCAGAGAGGGAGGCCGCCGCCGTACCCGTTCCACCGTTCCAACGTTCTATAGGAACGGTGGAACGGGAACGGCACGGACGACCGGGGTCGCTCGTCGCCGATTGCCTCATCTGTGATCACCCGTTCTCGGTCGACGACGGCTCCCCGGCCATGCGCTGCCGGGCGTGCGTTGCGCTCACGGCCGATCTCGTCACGGAGCGCGAGGCGGATCAGATGCGGCTGCTCGAGCGGCTGCGCGTCCGCGAGGCGCTGCGGGGGGCGGCATGAGCGGCCCGTACGCGATTCAGCACCGCGGGCGGCTGCTCGTGCTCGAGCGCGAGCTCGGCATCCCTCTCGACGAGGAGCGCACGAGGTGAGCGTGCGGCCTGCTGCTGCCGAGCTCCTACAGACGCCGGGCGCGCTCCTCACCCGCTCTCACCTGCGTGAGCTCGGCCTCGAGCGTCGCGCCATCGACGCCGTGTTCCGCGAGCTCGACGTCGTCTTCCTGCCCGGCTACACGCGGCCGCTGATCCGCGCCGACGACTACCGCGCGCTCGTCGACGCGAGCACGTACGGGCGCGATCGCGTTCGGCCGTCCGGATCGACGACAAGACTCTCGGGCTGACCGTGCCGGGTGTCTGGATCGAGCGACGAGCGACGGCGCGTGGCGAGACCCGCTACCGCGTTCGCTTCCGAATCGGGGGCCGCGAGAGCGTCCCCGGCTACGGCGGCTCGTTCCGGACGAAGCGCGAGGCCGAGCTCCGCCGGATGTGGATCGCCGGTGAGCTCGCCGCCCGCCGCGTGCCGGACCTCTCGGCGCTCGACGCCGCGGCGCGCTCGCCGACGCTCGCAGCGATCGCCGAGCGTTGGAAGTCGACGCGCGTCGACGTCGCGGAGGGCACCGCCGCGACATACCGCGTCAACCTCGGGCGGATCCTCCCCCGCCTCGGTGAGCGGCCCGTCGACGAGATCTCGGCCGACGACGTCGCCGCGCTCGTCGGGAAGCTGCACGCCGAGAAGCTCGCTCGGGAATCAATCCGGAAGACGCTCGCGACGTTCGCAATGGTGCTCGATGCGGCCGGAATCGATCCCAACCCGGCGCGCGACCGGCTAACCGTGAAGCTTCCTCGCGAGACGAAAGCCGAGCCACAGCCACCCACTGCCGAACACGTGCTCGCCGTGCACCGGCTCCTGGCGCCTGCGTACCGACTGCCGCTGCTCGTGCTCGACGCGACCGGGATGCGCGTCGGTGAGCTCGAGGCGCTCACGTGGGGCGACGTCAACGAGACGCGATCGCGCTGGCGCATCTCCAAGGCCGTCGCCAAGACGGGGCGTGCGCGGTACGTCACCATGCCGGCGCCGCTGTTTGCCGCCGTGCTCGAGCTCTGCCCGCGCGACGATCGCACGCCGGAGCGACGGGTCTTCCAGGGCGTCACCGCCGACCGGCTCCGCACCGCGATCGCCCGGGCGTGCATAGCCGCCGGCGTCCCGGCGTTCTCGCCGCACGACCTTCGTCACCGACGGATCTCGCTCGACCACCTGCGTGGTGTGCCGTGGGCCAAGATCGGCGAGCTCGTCGGCCAGCGGAACCTAGCCGTCACCGCGAACACGTACACGCACGTGCTCACGGACGAGCAGGAGGTTGAGTATTCGCGTCTGGCCTAGACGTTGGCGGACGAGGACCGCTCTCTTCGTCGCAGCACTCGTGGTCGTGCCGATCGTGTCGGCCGGAGGGTTTTGGCTCGTGGGGCACTATGCGGCACGCGAGGACGTACATGGCTTCGATTGGGAGTCTCGCGTCGATCTTCGGCACTGCGCTCGGCACCATTCTTCTCGCACTCGCG
>JACCVK010000129.1 GCA_013698195.1 Actinomycetota bacterium
GCCTACAACTCACCGCTGTCCGAGTACGCCGCGCTCGGCTTCGAGTACGGCTATTCGGTGACGGCGCCCGAGGCGCTGATCCTCTGGGAAGCCCAGTTCGGGGACTTCATCAACGGCGCCCAGATCATCGTCGACCAGTTCATCGTCTCCGGGCGCTCGAAGTGGGGGCAGACCTCGCGCTTGACGCTTCTCCTCCCCCACGGCTACGAGGGGAACGGTCCCGAGCACTCGAGCGCGCGCCTCGAGCGGTTTCTGCAGCTCGGTGCCCAGGACAACATCCGAATCGCGAACGCAACGACGGCGGCCCAGTTCTTCCACCTTCTCCGTCGGCAGGCCCTCGATGCGACCGCACGGCCACTCGTCGTCATGACGCCGAAGGGATTGCTCCGGCTGCGCCAGGCGACGTCCACGCTCGGTGAGCTCGCGGACGGCGCCTTCAGGCCGGTGCTCGGAGATTCATCCGTAGAGCCCGAGTCGGTGCGCCGCCTCGTCTTGACGAGCGGCAAGGTCTACTACGACATTGCCGGGCACGAGGCGCGGGAGTCGGCTTCGAGCGTCGCCATCGCGCGAGTCGAGCTCCTGTACCCGTTCCCCGTCGACGAGGTTCGTGACCTCGTGGCCGCGTACCCGAGCCTCCAGGAGATCGTCTGGGCACAAGAGGAGCCGCAAAACATGGGCGCATGGCGCTCGATTCGCCATCGCCTCGAGGAAGCGGCTTCCGTTGCGGCACAAGCCGAGCGCGTGAAGTTCGTCGGCCGCCCCTGGCGCGCGAGCCCGAGCGAGGGCTATCCGACGCTCCACCAGCGCGAGCAGGACCGGATCGTTCGCGAAGCGCTCGGCGTCGGCTAAGAACTCGAATCACAATGAAGCCAGGTGTGTCGCCGGAACACGCTGCGCGGCACGCTGCGTCGTCCTCGGTCGCGCCTATGTGTCATATGGGCGCTCCCTGCGTCCTCGCATCGCACTCGCGCAGCGCGCGCCCCGGCCGACGAGCGTCATCGTGATTCGAGTTCTAAGGCGTACTGCGTCCGCGGGCGCGTTGCTTCAACGACGACGCGACGCGCGGCCCATGCCGACGCATGGTCTCGACGACGCGGCGCCGTTCCTCGGGCGGAAGTCGCCGCCACATCCGGAACGCTGCGAGCAGAAGACCGATGACGATTCGTCGTGCGAAGAACACGTTGAGCATCCTCGCACATCGGGCCGGTCTCGAAACGTGCCGAATGTCTCGAAACCTGCCTGCACGTGGCCGTTTCTCGGATTTGTTCAGCTAGACTCCCCCGTCGCTGAGCCAATGCCTGACGACGTCGATCTCACGACTTCCGATACGGCTTCTCTCTTTTCGAGCGCGATTCGCGAGCACCTCGAGCTCAAGGCGCGGAACTCGAACCTGGACGGGGAGATGCCGCTAGATCCCTACCTCGACGGCGACCCGCTGGAGAACCACCCGCTCTTCAAGAGCGAGGAGCAGGCGCGGATCGAGGAGACGCTCGATGGCGAGCCGGCCGCCGAGCTGAGCTCCGAGCGGCTGCCCTGGCCGGGCGAGGAGACGGTGGAGGACGCGACCGAAGGTCCCGCTCTCGACGAGGCGCTCTGGACGGGCCGCCCGCGCGACTTCGACTGGGGCGAGTAAAGCCCGGTGACTGCGGCTCCAGACTCGTCGCTCGGTCTGACCGGCGACGAGCGCCTTCGCCGCTACGCCGAGCTCGCGGTGCGCGTCGGTGCGAACGTCCAGCCTGGGCAAGAGGTCGTCATCACGTGCCTCGTCGAGCACGCCGAGATCGCGCGTGCGATCACGCGCGAGGCGTACCGAGCTGGTGCGAAGCACGTGGTCGTCCAGTACGGCGACCTGCACACACGCCGAGCCGCGATCGAGCTTGGCCCCGAGGAAGAGCTCGGCTGGTCGCCGCCGTACATGCTCGACTGGGTGCGCCGCTGGGATGAAGAGAACCCCGCGCTCATCTCCCTCACCGGGAACCCGAACCCCGACTTGCTGGCTGACCTCGACCCGGCCCTCGTCGGCCGCTCGGAGGCGAAGGATCTCCGCCTTGCGTTCCTCGAGAACATCCGGGGCCGCCACATCAACTGGGTCATAGTCGCCGCACCCAACGAGGGCTGGGCCAAGCAGGTGTTCGGCGAGCCGGACGTGGAGCGTCTGTGGGATGCAGTCGCGACGGCGACGCGTCTCACGGAGCCTGACCCGGTGGCAGCGTGGCACGCTCACGCGAAGAAGCTGGAGCGGCGCGCCGACGCGCTCAACGATCGGGGTTTCGACGCGATTCGCTTTCGCGGTCCGGGTACGGATCTCACAGTTGGCCTCATGCCAGCGTCCCGGTGGCTCTTCGCCACCTTCTCGACGGCCGCGGGGATCGAGCACATCCCGAACATCCCAACCGAAGAGGTCTTCACGAGCCCCGACTGGCGACGCACCGAGGGCACGGTCCGCTCGACCTATCCGCTCGTCACCGCTGGAACCCGTGTGTCGGGGCTCGAGGCTCGCTTTGAGCAGGGGAAGATCGTCGACGTCTCGGCCGAGTCGGGCGCCGAGATCATCAAGGCGCAGCTCGCGACCGACGCGCAGGCTCCGTACCTGGGCGAGATCGCCCTCGTCGACGGATCGTCACCCGTCAAGCAGGCAGGCCTTGTCTTTTGCGACACGCTCTTCGACGAGAACGCGACGTGTCACATCGCCTTCGGCGACGGCCTGCGCGAGACCGTCGGCGAGGACGTTCCGCCCGACAAGCTTTTGGAGCATGGAGTGAACGTGTCCGGCGTCCACGTCGACTTCATGATCGGCGGGCACGACGTGGACGTCGATGGACTCGATGCCGATGGGAACGCGACGCCGATCATCCGCCAAGACGCCTGGCAGCTCGACTGAGCTCCGCTCGTCCCGGGCACGCCAGCTACAACTCGTGGATGAAGTGGGTCTTCGCCTCGCTCGGAGCCGCAGTCGTCGTGGCGGGCGCCGTCTTTGCAGTCGCGCCGCGGGAGGGCTCCGACGAGCTCGTCGTGCTGCCGCAGACCGCGATGCCCGGGCGCCTTCTTGTCGGCTTCCAGGACGACGCGGCGTTGCGCTGGGCAGCCGACCGGGCGGCGGCTCTCGATCTCTCGAGGGACGCGAACGCCACCGTCATCCGGACGATCGTCGCGTGGCAGGACACGGCCCGAAATAGGCCCGGCGACACCCGAGACTCGTTCGACCCGGCGTACAACTTCGACGACCTCGACGATCTAGCCCGGAGCGCGCAACAGCGCGGAATCGAGCTCCTCGTGACCATCTGGGGCACACCCGGGTGGGCGAACGGCGGGCAGTCGCCGAGCCGCTCGCCGAGCGATCTCCAGGAGCTCGAGGACTTCTCCTATGCCCTGGCGGACCGATACTCCGGCCTGCATGCCGGTTATCCGGCAATCCGTCTCTTCAGCGCGTGGAATGAGCCGAACCTCGAGCAGTTCCTCGCACCGCAGTTCGACGAAGCGGGCGAGTCCGTCTCACCCGGTCTCTACGCCGAGATCGCACGCGCAATCCACGCAGGCGTGAAGGAAGCAAACGGCGAGGCACTCGTCGCGATCGGCGAGACGTCGCCGCGCGGTCAGGATCGACCGAGCCGAGGAACCGTCCAGGACAGCCACTCGCCGGCTCGGTTCGCCCGGCTGCTCTCGGAGGAGGAGCCTGCGCTCGTCTTCGATGCGTGGGCTCAGCACCCGTACCCACCCCGTGCGGGGATCGCGCCCGCCCGGCCGGTCCGGTGGCCGCGCGTCGCGCTCGGGAACCTCGAGCTCTTCGGGGAGTCCCTCGACGTCTGGTTCGGTCGGTCCGAGACTCCGATCTGGATCACCGAGTACGCGCACGAGACGGTTCCCGATCCGGTGGGTGTCTCGCTCGAGACGCAGGCCCGATTTGCCGAGGAAGCGCTCGTCCTCGCCGCCGGCAACCCGCGTGTTCGTGTGCTGGTCTGGTTCACGCTCCTCGACCGAGCCGGCGATCGCTGGCAGAGCGGCCTCATCGCAAGCGACGGGACGCCCAAGCCGAGCTATGAGCGATTCGCAGCCGTCGCGGAGAATCTCGATCCGCGCAATCCAGTTCTCCCGGGCGACTCGGAGGTCGCACGGGTGCCGGCGCTCGAGCTCGCCCACTACATCCCGGCGGGCGCCGCCGTCGAGGTGAGTACCGAGGCGGGGGAGACGTTCAGTGTCTCGCTCCGAGGCGACGGTTGGCTCGACGTCCCGGTCGACGGTGGAGGCCCGGTTGTGTCCTTACGCATCACCGACGAGTACGGCCACACGGTCTCGCGACTCGTACGCCTGAGCCCCTCGAGCGTCGAGTTCGACTAGCCGCGCCGACTCGAACGTCTCGGGAAGCGGACGCTCGAGCCGCCGTTTGTCGGCGCATTTTGTGACTTCATACCCGATGCTTGACAGACGTCGTCTATGATGTCATAGTGATGTCACGATGCAGTTGGAAGTGCACATCCAGGCGATCCAGCAGGATCTCGCCAATCAGGCCGGTCTCGGGGACGAGGCAGCCGCCGAAACCGCTCGCCGGATGAGCGAGGCGCTTGTCTCGACGCTGCATCTCCGCCTTCTCGACCTTCTGGGCGAGGCGGCGGCCGAGATCGGCTCCCAGCTTCCATCGGGACGCATCGAGGTTCGGCTCGCCGGCCGCGATCCCGAGTTCGTCGTCGTTATTGACGAGGTGCCGGACGCCGCTCAGCTCGTCGCCGGGGAGGAGCTCAAGGGGCGCATCACGCTCCGCCTCCCCGAAAAGCTCAAGGCGGTCATCGAGTCGGCTGCCGAGAGCGAGAACATCTCCACGAACGCTTGGCTCGTTCGCACGATCGCGCAGGCAGTCGAGTCGCGGCCGTCGAAGCGGGGCCGGCACAACCGCCTCCAGGGCTACGCACAGGGCTAGTCCCTGGGGCTAGAAGGGAGAGACATGCTCCTCGCACCGCTTCCATTCGAATACATCTCCTATCTCGACCATCACGTCGAGCCCGGACAGCGCAAGCGTCGGGCACAGTCCCGGCCTACCGGGACGCGGGTCCGCCGTTCGCCCGGAAAGGCTCAGGACTAGCCCGTGAACGTCTTCGAGACTCCGGGCCAGGTGAGCCTCCAGATCCAGATCCCCAGCGGCCGCGTCGTCGTCGGGACGACTGACGAGCCTCGCACCCAGGTCGAGCTCATCTCGCTCGGACGGCGCGGCCAAGACGCCCTCGAGCAGATCCAGGTCACGCACGACGAGCGCGGCGGCCGCCACGTGGTCTCGATCGAGCAGCGGAATCGCATCCAGTGGGGCCCGCTTCAGATCAGCTGGGGTGGCGACGTGGAAGTGCGGGTCAGCTGTCCGCTCGGCACCCACCTCGAGCTCAGCGGCGCGTCGACGGACTTCAGGGCCGAGGGCCGTTACGGGGACGTCTTGGCGCGCACGGCGTCCGGAGACATCCTGATCGGGGAAGTCGCGGGCAAGCTCGAGGTGAAGACTGCGAGCGGCGACGTGAGCCTCGAAAGCGTCGAAGGGGAGAACGGCACGCTGGCGACAGTCTCGGGCGACGTGGCGATCGGTCACGCTGCGAGCGAGCTCACGTTGCGAACTGTGTCCGGCGACATGGAGCTCCGCGTCGTCGATCGCCCCCTGACCATCTCGACGACCTCGGGTGACGTGGATCTCCGCTCGCTCGAGGGCGGAGAGCTCCGGGTCCAGTCCGTCTCGGGTGACTGCCGCATCGGTATCGGTCGCGGAACACGCATCTGGGTAGATGCGTCGTCGGTTGCCGGCGACATGAAGTCGGAGCTGGCGATGGGCGACGAAATGCCCGAAGAAACCGAAGAGCCGTCCGGCGAGGTCGTGCCGGTGCAGGTGAAGACCGTGAGTGGCGACGTCGCGCTCGTGCGCGCATTGCCCGTCGCGTAGCGGGCTAACGCGCGCGAGCGCTACGTACGGCCGCGACGACCTCGTCGTCCCGGCCCTCGAGGATCAGATCCACGAGGCGACGGTTGCCGCGAAGCCCGAGGCGGCCCGTCAAGAGCCGGTAGAGCTCCGCTTCGTCGATACCCACCTCGCGCGCAGCGGCGACAACGCGTGCGACGACCCGCCGCGGCTCTCTGCCCTCTAGCTGCCATGCAGGAAACATCCACTCGGTCGATCCTTGGTCGCGCACGGCGATGAGCTCGCCCGAGCGCCGCAACGCATCAATCCGTCCGGGGTCGACCGCGAACCGCTCGGCGAGCCACGAAGCGGAGAGACATTCGGTGTAGAGCTCGGTCGTCGGCATGCGCGGAGCAGCCTAGCTCAGGTCGATCAGCGACTTGATCAGGAGAGTTGCTTGGCGAGAGACTCCCAGTCCGCGCCCTCGCCGCCGCCCTCGAACGACCCCACCACCCGACCGTCTTTGTCGATCAGAAACACGTGCGGCTGGTACTCGGCCCCGAGCCTACGCGCCCGCACGCGCGCGCGATCCTGGATGGACGGCCAGGTCCACCCGTAGCGCTCGACGAACCTCTGTGCCTCGTCAGGAGTGTCTGCGACGTTGAGACCGAGGAACGCGAACTCCGGATGCTCGCTCTGGAACTCTGCGTAGGCGACCGCCTCGCTCTGACACGTCAGTCACCAGGACGACCAGACGTTCACGAACACGGGTCGGCCCTGCAGGTCCGCGAGCGAGAGCCGGTCGCCCTCGATCGTCACTCCCTCGATCTTGGGCGCGGGTCGATCCGGCGTCTTCGTCGCGCTATCGGTGTCGCCGCCGCAGCCGGCCGCGGCAAGTGCGAGGAGCGTCGCGACGGTGAGCCAGAGCGACTTCACGTGCCAACTGTAGGTGTGGACCGTGTTCGAGTTCTCTTAAGAG
>JACCVK010000143.1 GCA_013698195.1 Actinomycetota bacterium
GACTCACCTGACCCGCACAACCATGCGGATCTGGCTCTACCAGGAGGCTCTCCAAGGCCCATACGGGATTCGAACCCGTGCCGCCGCCGTGAGAGGGCGGTGTCCTAGGCCACTAGACGAATGGGCCCTGCGAGGGCCGAAGGATAGCCGATCGGCTATCGGAGCTAGACGGCTGCCTCGGGCTCTCTCGTGTCCAGGCGCTCCTCGAAATCCTTCCTGATTGCCTCGCCGCTCGAGAGCACCTGCTCGTACCGGAGTCGCCGTGGCGGGAGGGTGACGATCCGAACGTTGTCGTCACGATCGCCGTGACAGCGTGCGTAAGCCGCGGCCTCGTCGAGGGGCCGCAAGCGGTCGCGATTCCGCCGTCCCCACACTCGGAGAGACACCTACCAGAAGGACGGGCGAAAGGGAACCCATGCGTGACCGCAGGCGACGCACTTTGCGGGCAAAAAAACGTGCGTCAGGACGCTGCCCAGCCACAGCTCCACGGGCTCCAGTCGCGTCCTGAGTCCACGAAGTACCGATGTGCCGCCACTGCTTGCTCGTAGGCCGAATCGCCGTGGCCGGCGAGCTGGCGCGCATACGTACCCATCTGGAAAAGGCCGAGGTACTGGCCGTTGCGAGCCGTCGTCCGGTGACGCGACTCGCACCAGGCGACCGCGACGGCCTGCCGGCAATAACGACCGAAGACCTCGCAGATCGCGACTTTCGGCGTCGCCGACGCCAGTCGTCGGGCCCGACGTTCCGCGGCGCGCTCGCGAATCAGCCGTTCGTAGTAGCGGATCTCTTTTCTTGCCTTCGAGAGTCCCCGCTTTGCTCGGTTGAGGACGGCGACCGCGATCGGTCGCTTGTCGTCGGAGCGCAGGAGTGACCGGTGTGCGTTGAAAAACCGAACGGTGGTGCGGTGCTTACGCGCCGTCTTGACCTTCAACGCGAGCTTCCGCTCGAGCGTGAGCGAGCTCGCCTTGATCGTTTTGCTCTTGTCTGTCGCGCGGTGGGCATCCGCGCCTTGCTGCCCGTTCGCTGCCGCAACGGCCTGTGTCATGACGAACAGCATGCACAGGCCAACGAGTAAGGCTTTCAGGGGTTGAACCTCCTAGTCGGGGACAGGTCCGCGGCAACGCCACAGGAGCCGCTCGTGTCTCTCGCCGGGAAGGAACGTATCCGAATCGATACGAGCCGAAACCCGATCGCTTACACAATGCTAAGAAAGGCTGTCACAAGCGTAAACTGCGGTGACAACGGGTCGAGAGGCTGCGGGGCAGGGATTCGAACCCCAACTTCCCGGTCCAGAGCCGGGCGTCCTACCGTTAGACGACCCCGCAACGAGCGGGCTGAGTCTAGCTGCCGGCCGTTTTCCCCGGCGTCTCGCCCGGGCCGCCGATCTCCAGGCGATAGACGGGCACGAGACGTTTCTCGGCATCCGTGTCGATTCGCGCGACGACCTCGATGTACGGCTCGAGCCCCGACCCGCGGAGCTTCGCCTTGAGGAGTCCGTCGACCTGGTAGATGCCGGATGAGTTGTTCATGAGGATCTCGACCATCACAGGTCGCGTCTGACCGGCGGCAATGCGCACCTCGTCGATAGCGGCGGCTGAGAGTGAATGGATCGAGACCGAGCCGCGCTCGAATGGAATCCGCGACCTGCCCTTCGCGACGTCGAGCGCGTCGGCGACGCGGAGCACGCCGGCCTCGAGCGCAAGCGGCTCGCCGTCGGCGCGGTGGCTGATGATCGCCTGGAGAACTTCCGACACGATGACCGTGCGCTCCGGCTCGTCATAGCTGTCGGCGAGCAGTTCGCGGAGCTTCGGCTCGGCGAGGAAGAGGCTGAACTCCTCGTGATCGCGCCGGTGCACTGACATGCCGACGTCGTGCAGCATCGCTGCGAGCACGACAACGACCTCCGAGTCGTCGATCGTCATCCGGTAGTCGCTGACGAGCGAGGGCGTCACGCCGTGCTTCACGAGCTGACGGAGGAGCTTCAGGGCGATGTTGGTGACGATCTGGACGTGGACCCAGGAGTGGTCGTTGATCTCGAGCCGTACGACCGCATTGACGTTCGCCACGTGCCACCAGGCCTTGAGCTGCTTGTCGGCCTCCACCTTCTCGAGGAGTTGTCGCAGCTTGCGGTTGCCACGAGGCGGAACGCGGATGTGCATGCCCGCGACCGCCTCGGCGGGCGTAAGGCGCGTGTCTCGGAGCGCCTCGTCCGAGAGCGGCCCCGTGGCGTTCTCGACGACCGCGGGAAGCGCCTCCTCGGGCTGTTCCTCGGACTCGTGCTCGTCCGCCATGCGAGAAGCCTACGGCCTGGTGGAAGCGGAACCTCGCGTCACTAGGCGACCTGCGCGGCCCAGTCGCCATACAGGCTGGTATAGACCCCGCCCGCAACCAGGAGCTCCTCGTGGGTGCCCTGCTCGACGATCCGGCCGTGGTCAAGCACGACGATCAGATCGGCTCCCTGGAT